>NZ_FBXK01000003.1 GCF_900013425.1 Sphingobium sp. Z007 | reverse complement strand
GACGGTGCCGGACCTTGTCCGGTCCGGCGGCCTTCCTTCGCCTGTTCCTGACACCTGCGGCGAGATGAGGCCGATCCGCAACCCCTTCCAGTCGCCCGTGTTGCCGCTTCGCGGCTGCCCGCGCCAGCTCCCTTCACGGGTTCCCCTTCGCATGCGCTCCGGTGCGGCTCGCCCCCAACACGCCGCTCGTCGGTGTCACCGGCGGGAAGGCCGCTGGACCCAACAAGGAGCATCACCATGAACAATGTCAATATCGCGGCCGGGTCGCCAAGGATCCCGACACGCGCGGTTCCGTCACCACCCTCATTGTCGCGACGGACCGTGTAAAGCTTCGGGACGGCAAGACCTATGTGGACGAAGCCACTGGCTATACCGCTAAGGAGACCGAATTCCACAAGGTCACCTGCTTCAACGGTCTCGGCAAAGCGGCTTCTTCCCGCAAGAAGGGCGATGCCGTCGCCATCACCGGCCGGCTCCACTATTCGAGCTGGGAGGATCGTGACGGCGTCACCCGCTATGGCTGCGAGATCATCGCCGACAAGATCGATTTCTTCTAAGCCGGCAAGGGCGGCGCTTCGGCGCCGCCCTCCATTGCTATTCGCTTGCCTGAGGAAGCGGCTGCGCCAGCGACCCTGCGTCTTCGCAATGGCGACGACCTCGCCCTCGCTCGCTTTCAACACGACCTCTCCTGCGCGCTCCGGCTTGCGCCGGAAAATCGCGTCGCGGCTCAACGCCGCGCGGGGCAGGCCCGCCAGATAGCCCTCGCTCGCATGCGCGTCGGCATCGCCAAGGCGGCGGGTCTCTTCGTGCAACACCTCATATTTCTGGTTCAGCTCGACGATGGCCGCCTTTTCCTCCGGCGACTGATTGGGCTGCATCGCGACGATCGCGAGGACGAGGCCCAGAAACCCGAACAACCAGCCGGTCCATTGCACGAGGCCCATGCTGTTGAGTTCGGCGATCGTGTTGGGCCCAAGCCTGTCCACGAACGCGGCTATCTTTTCAAACAGCTCACCAAAGAGCACGACGCTCTCATCGTCCGTCGGAGCGGCCGCGATCGCCTCCGCGATCCGTTGCGTCTCGAGCACCATCTCGGCGGCAAGCGCCGTCGCCGACTGGATGACCCCATCGCTGGCGCGAAGGGTCATGATGTCGACCATCCGCATCCGCTCGGCGATCGCGCTGAAGCCGGTGACGCGCGGCAACAGCTCCGAGACCATGCGCCGATAGGCGTCACTGCCGCGCGCCGCCGCGAGCGCAGTGCCGATCGTCGTTCGGTTCACGTCGAACGCCCGCACGGTCTCCAGCACGGTCGATGACAATCGGCGCCGCTGCTCAACCAGATCGGTGTTGCGCGCCGCGATGCTTCGGGCCGTTTCGGTCACCGAAAGCGCCCAGGCGGTGCTGATCTGCCCTTTGAAAGCCTCCCGCTCTGTCCGATCGCGCTCAAGCGTGTCCAAAATGCCGCGATACGGCTTGTCGAAATCCAGCCCGCGCAGAAGTTTCTGGCGGTCATTCACCTGGCGAAGGGCTTCTCCAATGACACCTCCGCCCAGCACGTCACGATAGAGTTTCGTGCGTTCGCGTTCTTCGCGGATCAAGCGATCGACGGCGCTTTCAGGCATTCCAAAGGGACTGTTTCTCATAGCCGCATTTCTGTCAGATCAGCACCGACGGCGCGACCAACATTTGAAGAGCCGTGCTGAACCGGCCTCGCAACCTTTGGCGCATCCCGCCCTTCCGGCGGGACCGGCGCTCTACTCGCCTGCGGCTCCCGGAGCCCCGCGAGGCGGGTCTCCGCCCTCCGGGTTACGATCACCTTGCGAGGGATTGGCGCAACTTTTCTCGCCTGGGAAGGCTGGAGCGATTTGCTGTTAACCCGCCCGCTGACGCGGCCGGGGCAAATCATTCTCTCTCTAACATCTCGGTATCAGACAAGCTTCATCGCCATAGTGTGATGGGCCTCTGGGCCTTTCTCAAGGATGCGCGGTGCCCCCAATTTTCCCGGGCCCGACACTGCGCTTCGCTTCGCTTACGGACCCAAGAAAATCGGCTCCCCCACGCCCCGCTTCGCGGCGCGGGGACAAGCCCCGCGTCCCTGACAAAGTCCCGCCGGCCCATCCGATGAGATTTCATCTTTCATCCAATCCCGGATGAGAGATCGACTTGTTCGGAGGCTTTTATGACTTCTTTCAACAACTTCGCCGATCTTGCCAGCTTCATCGCCGCATCGCGCGAGAACGAAGACCTGACGCAGACCTATGAGGGAGCGTTCATCGAGCATAGCGAGATGGCGAAGCTCAGCGTCGTCGAGGCACCCGAAGCGCTCGACATGCCCGATCCCGAGCAGGTGCGGGCCGCCGTCGAGATGATGTTGCAAACGATGTTCGACGTTCTGCGCGATACTCGCATGGAGCCGTTCGCGAACGATCTCGCATGGGGTTTCGCCAACAGCTTCCACGTCGTGGCGAAGCGGATCGAAGGCCGCGAGGACGACGCCGCCAAGAAGCTCGGCGATCTCGCGCGCAGCTACGACCCCTCGGAGATCTACGCGACCGAACTGGAGGATACCCAGCTTCTCTGCCAAACCCTGCAAGGATGCCGCGAGGCGATGGAGTGCATGCGCGACCACGCCGCCGAGGTCTATCGCGTCGAAACGGGCAGGCCCTTCTCGCCGGTCCGGGGAAGCCGTGTCTCGAGCGCCCTCAACGCATCGATGATCGACGCCCGCGACTTCCTTGCATCGCGCGCGCGGGAACGCCGCGAGCAGTTCGCGCCCGAGGGTCCGGTGGTTGCGTTCTCCGGCGGTCAGGTCTGGGAGGACAGCGACCTGCTTTGGGACGGCCTCGACCGTATCAAGGCCCGCATCCCGGAGATGATCCTCGCGACCACCGCGCAGGCGAAGGGCTGTGATGCCGTCGCACACGCTTGGGCGGCATCGCGCGGCGTCAAGGTCATCCAGTTCCGCCTCGATCGCAGCCAAGGCAACCGCGCCGCCTTCGTCCGCAACGATCGCATCCTCAACCTCAAGCCTGTCGAAGCGGTCGTCTGCGAAGGCTCGGGCATCCAGCAGAACCTCGCACAGAAGCTCCGGCAGGCAGGCATCCCGCTCCACATCGTGCGGCTCGCCCACCAGCGCGCGCAGCGCAGCGCGTGAGCGCTTCGGGAGAGGCTCCGGCTCCGGCCGGAGCCTCTTCCCTTTTCTTGCGTCGGAGGGCGGCGCTCAGGGGCATCGAGCCCCTTCGCGCCGCGGGGACTGAGCGCCTGCGCGCTCGCATCGAAGACTTCAAGCATCGGCCCGCGGTGCGGCCAAAGGGGAGGGGGAGAGGAATGGCGGTTCAACAGGGGAGGACAGGATGTCCATCACGTTCCGCATCGCCACGGCCGCCGACGATCAGCCGCGTCCGACAGCCGCCATCAACGCGCGTCAGCTCGCCGCTTTCCGAACGCTTCTGCGGGAGCAGGGCGAACGCCTCGGGACGGCTCTGCTCGATCCCGACGACTTCCTCTCTTATCGTTTCGAGGCGCGCATATGCCCACTGGCGCTCGCCGCGGTCGCTCGCGTCTTCGATTTCCAAACCGATGCCATCGCGGTCCTTGAAGAAGCGCAGTTCCGATGCCGCCGGGTCAGCATCTACCGACGCGAAGAGCCGGGCTCGATCGCGATGGCCGTCGCGTTCACATCGGACCTCGGCCTCGAATTCAACCTCGCGAACGGCAATGCCTATGCGCTGCTCGAAGGACTCGGGTTTCGGCCCGACAGCGTTGGCGAGATTCCGATCGATACCGCCCGTGCCCGGATCGCCAATCCGGCCGTCCGCCGGCAAGCGGCCGAGCACGGCGTATCGCATTATCTCGATCGGCTCGACCGCCTTTTGGCGACTGCCGATACCGATGACACTTCCCGACTGGAATGGGCATAGCCTCCGCCTTTTTCGGTTCGCGAAGGAGGGCGCGTCGCCATGTGCGGCGCGCCCTTTTTTTGACCGCTTGGACTCAAGCCGGTCGCACGAATTTGGGCTTCAAGAGCGCATCGACGGCGCACTGAAGATGGCGCGAAGCGTCCTCCTCCTTGATCGCCGCGAGATATTCGAGGGCCTGACGCATCAGCGCCAAGGCCAGCGCCTGCGTCACCGCCGGCTCCTTTTCGTAGAGGTCCATATCGCCACCCGGAGCGCGGCCATTCAGGGAGCATGTTGGAGCGCTCTTCGCCAAACAACTCCCGCGCCAGGGCGCGGGAGCCGGGGCTGGTAACACGTCGAGACATGCGCCTACGCTTTTAGTGCCGAGGCACCTGGACATATGCGCAGGCACCCCGGCGTGAAAACCACACCGAGTTGCCTTCTCGACGGGATTACCAGTCCCGGCGCCACGGCCTTCGCAGCGCAATCGGCCGCCTATCACAGACACGCCGCTACACCAAGGCACGACGGTTCGAGTCTGCCTTCGACGCTGCCAACCACCTTCCCGAAATGGGCGGGCCGTGCCGCGAAATTGGCCGGTCCGTGCAGATGGCGGCGGGCGAAATCGTGCGTCCTGCAACTGCTGCTCGGTGGCGGAACCGCGGGCCAAGAGAGGGGAGGAGGCCGGTGCTGATTGAACTCAAAAGGAGTCCAAGATGACCACATTCAGCATCGTTACCGACGCCGACGACACCTGCGCGCTTTGCGCCACCGTCCGGCCCGATCACCTCGATGGGTTTCTCGTGCTGCTACGGACCGAGGCCCGCCACCTGAATGCCCCGCTTTTGGACTGTGACGGCGATCTCGATGGGATGCTGTCGGATGGCTTCGAGGCGCGCGTCTGTCCGTTTCCCTTGGACCATCTTGCGCGCATCTTCGAGCACGATCCAGCCGTCATCACCCGGAAAGTCACCATATGGCGGCAGTCCCCCGGGCGAACCAATCCAGCGCCTCACCCTGGCGGCGACCGTTCCTCCGTGCTGGAATGAGCTTTGCTGTTAACCCCGAACGCCTTGAAAGGGTTCGGGGGCAAAGCCGTGCGCTCTCACATCTCGGCATCAGACAAAGCTTCATCGCCAAAGCATGACGCTGGGTGTTCCTCGGCCGTCAAGGATCACCGGTCCCCCCAATTTTGCCGCCGTTCCGCTGCGCTTCACGACCACAAAATCGGTTCCCCCGCTGCCCGCTACGCGGCGGCGTCGCCGTCCCTGACTGCCTCAACACCGCGTCCCGATGAGGCCATCCTCATCAAAACGAGATGGGGATCGCAAACCAATGATCGATGGAGGCTTAAATGCACGATCTCAGCGAATCTCTCCGCAAGCTGTTCAGCGGACCCATCTGCCCGCACTGCGCGACGTCCTACGATCCCGAACACTATGATTTCGTCGAGGACCGCGCCGTCTGCTCTAACTGCGGAACCTTCTATCAGGTCCATGCCGATCATGTGCCGGACATTCCGGACGAAGACCTCGACATCGATATAGGCGATGAGGACGAGCACGCCGCACTCACGCAGTTCCGGGCCGACGCCGAACGGCTCGCCGGCGACACGGCCAAAACGACTGGCGGCGCATCCTACGAACTCTATGCCCGCCGATTCTCCGAAGCCTGCGATGCCCTTCTCGCCACGCTCGATCCGACCATGCGCGACCAAGCTGTCGGTATCGCAAAATATCACGGCTACTTCGCGGACGATGAGGCAGAGGCGGGTTTCGGGCCGGGCTACTGTTCCCTTACCGGTATCGAGGAACATTGCTGCCACTGCGGCAGGCATCCCTGACCGCGCGGACCCGTCGGTCCGCACGTCGCTACGCCTTGCCGCAGGTCTCCCGACGAGAGGGAAAATCTCTCACAGTCTTCCTATTCTGTCAGCCGAGCGAGGCCGCCTCAAGGACGGCGGGGCCCCACCATTTTCTTCGGCGGGTCGAGCGACGTGCTTCATCTTCGCCGTCCGGTGGCCGCCGAAGAAAATCGTGACCCCCACCGCCGCTTCGCGGTCGCTTCGCGATCCTTGACCCGGCCTCGCCCGCCCGACGCGCCTTCCCCTGTCATTCAAGACAGACAGGAGCACATCATGCAGATCATCACGAACGCAATCACCGCCGACAATGCCGCCTACTTCGCAGCGGTCACCAACGCCGAGCGCCGGGCGCTTCACAGCTACTTCGACCAGCACGTCGTCGACGATCCCGAGCTTGGCTACCTGACTATCGATGAAGGCGATTATGGCGCGCTGAACCAGCCGATGATCGACCGGGTCGTCTACACGGCGCCGGGCGGGATACTCGACGAGTTCTGAGGACAATGCCGGGGGGAGGGGCGCGCGCCGCCTCTCCCTTTTTTTGCTGGGAGATGTACGGACATGAGGGGCATCGAGCCCCCCATGCCCGTGCCGCGGCGCTGCCGCGGCGGACTCGCTTTACGCAGCCAAACGCTTTTCGATCTCGTTGATCCCGAGTGTCCTGATGCGCTCTGCAAGGCTGGTCAGACGCTTGATTTCGAGCTTCAGCAGGCCCGCTTTTTCCAGCGCAGATATGGCCTGCTCACGCTCGCGCTCTTCGAGCTTTCTGCGTCGCTCTTCCAACCGCCGTGCATCCTCTTCGAACGCTGCTCGCTCCTGTTCCAGTGTCTTTGCCATAGGTGCCTCTTTTGAAGGCTAATCGGGCTATGAACATGGTGAGCATAGCTGCCGGGGCATTTTGCCGGAAGAAGAAGTTTTCGTAGGTGGGGCGCATCGGGCTACCGCCCGATGACGGCTCTATTCGCTAAGGCCGCCGCCGTCCCTAGCGGGACGCCGCCGACCAAGCTCACGGAGCCAAGGCATGCGCCTTGTCTCCGCCCGTCCGGGTCACGATCCTCGCCTGATCAATGGCGCCCAAGGCCGCCATTGATCCGCGCTTCCGGGCTGCGCCCAAGCGCGGCCGGGGATGGGGTCTGAACGACCCGCACACCGGAGACGGCCGCTTCGCTCGGACTCGAGTCTCGCTTCCGCCTGACGGCGGACCTTTGCCCAGCCGGACCCGGTAACGGACACCCCTCCGACCATCATCAGATTGCCCCGGGACCAGAAATCGGTCTCTTAGGATATGCACACCCTACGCACCTGAAGGTGCATGGTTTCCGTTGTTTCACAACGGTTTAGCGCGGAAACGAGGGAGACTACGGCGTAGTACGTGCCGGGGGGTGCGAGAAAAGCGCGGAAATCTGCCATTCTTGCGTAGTGCGGGAGACTACGGGGTTTGCCGGCGCGACGATCAACTTGCCCGCTGCCGGCCGCTGCGCTATAAATAATGCCGTTCTTCAGTCCCCACCAGCCTCCCTGCTAGGAGGTTGGTCTTGGCTACCAGTTACAGGCACTACAATATTCGCCTGGAGCGCTCCCAGTGGGACCGGCTCAGCGCGATTGCCGTCGAACAGAAACTAAGCGTCGCCGACATCATCCGATCGGCGCTCGACGTTTTCCTTTCTTCCTCCGATCTCCTCACCGCGAGCCATCGCCGGCTCGCCCGGATCAGTGAGTTCCAACAGCTCGCGTTGGACGTCATCATCCGCGAGCAATATCCCGACCTTCGCGACCGTCTCGTGGCCGAAACCGACAAGCGCCTGGTGCAATATCATGGCGCGTGAGGACATCCGCTCGAACGGGAAAAACATCCCGCTGACCCATCACTCCGCGCGCGGCCGCGTGCAGCGCAATTCGGGCAATTTCACCCGCGGCAGCCAGCTTCTCACGCATGAGATGCTGATGTGGTTCTCGGGCTGTTGATTTCCACTGAGATATGACCCGGGATTTTCATCGAGAAGTGACCCGGGTGGAAGGTGTGTCCCGCGTTGCGGGACGAGGGTCAAGCTGGTGATTTTTCCTTTCGTGTTTTGGAGACTGCGGAGCTGGCTTTGAACCGGAAGCTGTCATTGCCGGTCTCGATGATGTGGCAGTGGTGGGTGAGCCGATCCAGCAGCGCAGTGGTCATTTTTGCATCGCCAAACACGCCAGCCCATTCGCTGAAGCTGAGATTTGTGGTGATGATCACGCTGGTGCGCTCATAGAGTTTGCTGAGCAGATGGAACAGCAGCGCGCCACCTGATGGGCTGAACGGTAGATATCCGAGCTCGTCGAGGATGATGAGATCGAGGCGCAGCAAGCGCTCAGCGAGCTGGCCGGCCTTGTTCATGACCTTTTCCTGTTCGAGGGCGTTGACCAGGTCGACCGTGGCGAAGAACCGGACCTTCTTGCGGTGATGCTCGACGGCCTGGACGCCCAGCGCAGTGGCGATATGGGATTTCCCCGTGCCAGGACCGCCGATCAGCACGACGTTATCACCGCCATCGATAAATTCGCCGCCATGCAGTTGCCGGACCATAGCTTCATTGACCTCGCTTGAGGCGAAGTCGAACCCGGCCAGATCCTTGTAGGCCGGGAACCGGGCTGCCTTGATCTGGTAAGCGATCGAGCGGACCTCCCGCTCAGCCATTTCGGCCTTCAGCAGTTGGGAGATGATCGGCACGGCAGCGTCGAAGGCTGGGGCACCTTGCTCGATGAGGTCTCCGACTGCCTGGGCCATGCCATACATCTTGAGCGCCTTGAGCATGACGACAACAGCGGCGCTGGCAGGGTCATGACGCATGGCGCAGCCCTCCATTACGGAGGGCGTCATAACGCCCGACATCGGCGAGTGGCTCCTGGGCAAGACGCAGTGCCTGGGGCGCATCGATCGGGGGCGCGGGAGGCGCCTTACCGTCAGTCAGACGGTGCAGAAGGTTGAGAACATGAGTCTTGGTAGCGACGCCTGCCTCAAGCGCCAGTTCGACCGCGCACAGCACCGCCTGCTCGTCATGCTGCAGCACGAGCGCCAGGATCTCGGCCATCTCCCGATCACCGCCGGGGCGCCGCAGAAGCTGGCTTTGTAGCTGTTTAAAGGCCTCTGGCAACTGCGTGAACGGCGCACCATTGCGCAGCGCGCCCGGCTTGCGCTGGATCACCGCCAGATAATGCCGCCAGTCATAGATCGTCCGCCCGCCACTGTGGTGAGATCGCTCAATGATCCGGTTATGCTCACACAGGATCTGCCCCTCGGCGGCGACCACGATCCGCTCAGGATAGATCCTGACACTGACCGGGCGGTTGGCGAACGAGGCGGGCACGCTGTAGCGGTTGCGCTCGAAGTGGATGAGGCAGATCGGCGACACCCGCTTGGTGTGCTCGACAAAGCCATCAAATGGCCGCCCCAACTGCATCAGGTTGCCGACCTCCCCAGCATGAACATCGGCAACTGTGCCGGGCAAGCTGCCATGCTGGATATCACCCCATTGCGCGATACACTGTTCCTCGAGCCAAGCGTTGAGCGCATGGATATCCGGGAAGCTCGGCAAACGCTGCCACAGTCTGCGCCGCGCATCCTGAACGTTCTTCTCGACCTGTCCCTTCTCCCACCCTGATGCTGGGTTACAAAACTCAGGCTCAAACAGATAATGGCTGGCCATCGCTGCAAACCGGGCGTTGACCTGTCGCGCCTTGCCGCTACCGATCCGGTCAACCGCGGTCTTCATATTATCGAAGATCCCGCGTTGCGGAACCCCGCCAAGAACGCGGAACGCCTGGGTCAGCGCGTCGAACAGCATCTCGTGGGTCTGGAGCGGATAGGCCCGCACGATGAAGGCCTTGCTGTGCGACAGCTTGGTATGCGCCGCCTGTAACTTGACGCGCTCGCCACCAAGAATGGCCCAGTCTTCACTCCAGTCGAACTGAAATGCCTCACCGGACTGGAAGACCAACGGCACGAATGTTCCGCGCCCGCTGGTCTGCTGCTCAATCTGCCGGCCAGCCTTCCAGGCCCGCACAAACGCCGCGACACGGCCATAGGACCCATCATAGCCCAAAGACACCAGATCGGCGTGCATCTGCTTGGCTGTGCGCTTCTGTTTGCGCGACTTGCCGGCCTCGATCCGCAGCCACCCCGACAGCTTCTCAGCATAGGGGTCCAGCTTGCTCGGTCGGTCGGGAATCTTGAACTGCGGTTCTACCGTGCCCGCGCGCAGATACTTGCGGATCGTGTTGCGCGACAATCCTGTGCGCCGCTCAATCTCACGGATCGGCATCTTCTCCCGAAAGTGCCAACGCCGGATTACACTCAATAGCGCCATGTAGATCACTCCTTGATCCCCCGCTGCAATCAGCCAGGGGAAGGTCAGAACATGGGTCACTTCTCAGTGGAAATTTATGCCCCTCCCGGGTCACATCTCAGTGGAAATCAACACCATCTGCTGGATACGAAATTTCGCGGCCGTGAATGCCTCAACAAACGAACTGGTCGCTGCGAGCCCGGATCGGGTTTGCGGACCCGCCACATAGGACGCGCCCTGTATGCCCAAACCCTCTCGCGTGAGCTTGTAAGCGAACGACGCTTGGTTCTGGCGCGAGCCGGGTCGGCAGTGCAGAAAGTAGCGATCCCTCAATCGGTTCGAACGTCCCACGTAAAGGTGCTTCTCATTTTCGGTGAAAAGGTAGACCCCGGCGCGCGGCATGGTGGTCGGCAGTTGTCCGAAGGCGAGCGGCTTGGAGGCCAGGAGCTCGTTCAACTTGTCGTCCAGTGATGAGGTGACGGCGAGGAACCTGGGGTGCATGTCACTTTCTCTCTTGGGATGCCGTTGGCTGCCACCAGTGACACTTTACCTAGAAACGCTTGGTAAAGTGTCATTGATGACAATTACTTGGCCTGAGCCTCCCGAATATAGCCACGATAGGCGAACTCGATCAGGTCGCGGACCAGCTCGATAAGGCCACTGGTCGGAAGCCCGTCAAAAGGATCGCCATGCGCCAGCGCATTACGCCGATCCGCGAGCGTAGGCTTCGTCGTTCCGATTAACTGGCCTACGGCCGTCCCACCGCATCGCACGATCATGGGTATCTCCGCATCGGTCAGACCGTCGCCGTCGACCATATGCTTGAGCAATGCTTCGAATGATCGTTGTGGCGGCGCATCGGCGAGCCCGGGGGCTTGTCCAGCCTTGAGCTTCTTTCTTGGCTTGCCGGGTACCTGCCCCCCGTACCGGTCGTTAAGCGCCAGCTCGAGCGCAGTAAGGGCCACCAATTCGCCCGCCTTGATCAGATCGCCATCGATCCACGCCAGATAGTAGAGCTTGAGCGCGCGCTGGAATTTGAGCCGCACAATGGCCGGCACCAGCGGATTGAGCGACATCGCATCGATGAAGCCGCGCCAGTCCTCGATCCTATCGAATAGGAGCTGTGCCAGCGGTGTGTCCTTCGCAGGCCAGAAGAGGACTAGTGGCGCGGATCGGACAGCGAAGCGGAGATCGGGGAATTCCATGATCACCCCGTTACCATGCCGTCATCGCCCTACGCTCCTCGAAAGAGACGACTTCGTTCGGGCGGGTGCTTTACATCACACCGAGCGCGCGGACTGCTCGTAAGCTCGTCGATGATGAACGTGCGGCCGGCGGCGTATCACAAACGCCAGATAATCCCACTCCCAAGCGGCCTCCGGGCGGATTGGCTCGATCCGACCGGCCCGGCGAGCGAGGATCTTCGCGTACTTCCAAGGCGGAGCCTGAACGCGCGTAGGTCTACCCCACACTCACCACCGAACCAGTCCTTCCCTGACGCTAACGCCCGTGGCATTGCTTGTACTTGCGACCCGACCCACAGGGACAGCGCTCGTTTCGTCCGATTTTTCTGCGTGGCTCAACCGCTCGGGGTGCACCGCGACGCTGATCGAAAAGCGCTTGTAGCGGCGCTGGGATCGAGACCTGCCGCTGAAGCGGCCCGCCAAATCTCCGCACATCGCTGATAATCTGCTTCTGATCCTGGAAAGCGTTGCGATGTTCTGGCGCCATCGCCTCTTCGTATGGCATCAGCCACGCGACCTCATTCGCAGCTGCCTCGTGATCATCGCAATAGGCCAGCACGACCGCATAGAGCGCACGGACAGGTAGGACGTACGACACCAAGCCGATCGCCTGGAGCGTCGGGAAAATATTGCGCTCCATGATTTCCCGAGCGCCGATGAAGTCATTCACCCAAACGAACTCGTCGACGAGGTCCTGGCCGACGCGAACGAAGGATTCAAAGGCGTGCGCGAGCTCGTAGAATTTCATGGCATGGATCCGCGCCATGCTGGAGCGTTGGCTCATCTCGCCTGCAGCCTGAGCGAGGAGATCGAGCGTATCGGCCAGATGCTTCAAGGTGTCGGTGTTATCTCTCCCCTTGGGAAGCAACGGGCGAAGTTCCGGCGCGTTCCGGCCCAGAACGTCTGCCGGCGTGAGGCCAAGTTCCTTGTAATATTCTTCGACGAGCTCTGCGGCTTCGCTCATGGCTAAGTCGTTCTGCTCCAGTTTGAAGAAGGCTAGCGCGCGGTTGTAACGGAAAATCCGGCGGTGCTCAGCCTTCGCCGGCAGCCGCGTCTCGACAAGTCCCAGCATCTCATGAACGCCGTCGACATCGCCAGCCATGGACATGAGCAGCATGCGCTTCATGCCCCAAGCCAGCCATTCGTCCCCCCCGAGATCGTGCGCCTCTAGAAGAGCGTGCATAGCGTCGACGCGCGCGCGACCCGCTTCATGGTTGCCTTCGCGAAGATCGTTAAACACCAAACCATCGAGTGCCCAGAGACGTGTCTCGGGATCGCCCTCTTCGTCTGCGGCGATTACGTGCAGATAGGGCTCGATCTCAGGCCAGACGCCCATTTCGTGGAACAGTTCGTCCGTCGCGAACTCGACCAGGATGCGCGAATCCCCCAACTGACCGAAGAGGCGGACGAGCAGCCCCAGCTTGGCGATGCTCCAGTCCTCACGGATCGAGAAGATCACGACCTCCCGCAGTGCTGCCCTTGCCTTCCGCTCGAACTCGGCTCCGCACGCCGCCAAGTCGGCCTTGCCGAGCGTTCGGACGGCGTCGTGGACCTTCAATCCTGCGTTTCCGAAAAGCTCCAACGTTCCGGTTGAGGGCAGCGCCCGCAACCGCGCAGCAGCCGCCTTCGCATCAAGGTCACATGCGCGTCGAATAAGTCTGATCGCTTCGTCCCGCGACAGCGCGAAATCTGCGAGGCTCAGCACGGCAACTGTCTCCCGGTCGGCCGGGGGCAGACCTTCGAACGCTCGCTTCAGAATGATCTCCTGTGCGGTCTCAGCAATGTGAGTCTGAGCCTCGACATCGGCACAGAAATCGCGGACGGCGCCTTCATACTCTCGAGCTGCCACCATCGCCGTACTCAGCACGTAAAAGGGTAGGCCGCCCGTCAGCCTCGAAAGTCTCTCGCAGTCACCAAAGTCGGCACGGCACCCGGCCTCCTGGACGGCCGACGCGATCGTATCTTCATCCCAGCCGCTGAGCGTCTCTGCCCGGATGTTGAACCTGCTCTCAAGCAGCCCGACGTCGCTTCCTGGCTGGCATAACAGAAGCAAGCGCAAATTTGGTGCGCGGGCGACGATCGCTTCCAGATCGTTCGCCGGCACGCGGTGCGCGTTGTCGATCACGACATTAGCATGCAGCGCTTCTTCGCCGAGCTTAACACTCAGGGCGCCCAGCATATCGAGCCCACTCGCGCCGGGCAGCAGGATTTCGCCCAGCTTTCCACTGGTCCGTCCAAACATCCTGCCGGCCACCTCGCGAGCCACTGCGGAGGCGAGCGCCGGACCAGGTGTGTCGACTACGTCCAGATAGGTCACCGGAAGCGGCGCGTGGAGCGCAGCTTCCGCCACCCAAGCCGTCTTTCCGGCGCCCGACAGACCAGACACGATCCGTACCTTTTCCTCCCCCAGCAGCGGCGGCTCATCAATCTGGGCACGGTAGACGGGCGGTGGAGCAGGAAAATCCTGCATCTGCACGAAGAGTTGTTCGAAGAGCCCGGCCAGTTCGTCTCTAGAAAAGCTGTGATCCTGTCGCGGCGGCGCGCCAGCCGACGCGAACATGACGATGCTTGCCAACTTCCAGGTCAGGGTTTCCGGGCGAAGGAGACCGAAGGGGAGCGTCGCAGCCAAAGCCGAACAGACTGCGACGGCCTTCGGGACACTCCTCGGCGGTACAGGGAGGCACGCCTCCGCCGGGTCGGGTCCATCCGGCCAGTGCAGAGCCACATCCTCCGGCCAATCAGAACCGGCGACTTTCTCCTGCAACGCGTTCGAGGGCGGCGCATTAGAAGCGATGACGAAGACGGCACCGCCGGGCCGTGCCCCTTCAGCGTGCTGCTTGCGGATTTCGTCGAACCGGTCAAGCGCCCCTGAAACATCGGCAGGTCCCAACGCGCCGACACGGCTCTTGATCTGGACGTAGATGCGCCGGTCGGAGAGAACGAGTTCAACGTCCTCGTCTGCCTCTACCACGATCCGTTGGACGCGCGCCGCGCCAGCCATAAGGAGGCAAATCGACGCGTAGAGGTGCTGGTAGAGAAAGCCACGATGGACGGCCTCGATCCTGCCAAGCTGCCGTTCGTCGATAACCTCGACCTGTCTCTCCTCTGCCATCTCGTCTCCGTTCGGTCGATCCGGACTGCAGCTCAGCGTTTGGACGCGATTCCATAAACCGCCGCACGGCGTTCGAACGCTTCCCGCGAGCCCTCCAGAATATCGCAAGCAAGATCGCACGTTGGCTTGTGATCGATCGACCCACGCGCGACGATCGACCCTTTATCGTTGGTCGCCTTGAGGGCAATGACGAGCTCTGCATCGCCGAGAATCGCAATGTTGGCGTTGTGAGTTACCACGATGACCTGGCGTCTCTCCTTCGCCGCACGGATGACGGGAACCAGGGTCTTATAGATGAACTCGCTGTCGAGATTGTCTTCAGGCTGGTCCACAATCAGCGGCGCAGTGCTCTCGCTCGTGAGCATTAGGGCCAACAGCACCGACTGTTGCTGGCCAAGCGAAAGTCGCTTGAAGTCGCGCGGCTGGAAAGCGGTGATGCCGCCCGGGCCCTCTACCCGTTTTGTGACCGACAATCGCGGCCGGTCGTGGACGGCGACCGCCTCAAGCTTCGCCAGAAGCTCTGGATCCGCAATCCGCTCGAGGAGCGTGCTCGCCTCTGCGGGAAGAAAAACCTGCTTCTGTTTATCATCCCGGAGCGCGACGATCGGCTTGATGTCCTTCCGACGGACGCAATCGAGCAATTTCGGCAAGGTCAGATCACCGATCAGCGCAGTTGCCTTGAGTTGCTGGAGCGTCCGCCAGTTCATAACCTCGTTGATCAGGCGCTCCGCCGTTGGGCAAAGCGCGTCGGGATCAAACTTGAGCGACACCGAGAGATCGGACAGGGTATTTTTCAGCGCTGCAGATGCGCGAACCGCGAAAGCAGTCCTCAGGCCCGCCACCTTGTTACGTGCCGCCCAGCGCTGCGCAAGGAGCTGAGCATGGTCCTTTCGCAAGCGCGCCAGCTCTGGCACCCAAGTCTTCACAATGCGCAGATTTTCACGCGCCCTTGCCTCGTCGGCAACCGTCTTTTGGATAAAGGGCATATCGAGGCGGATGCCGACTTTGAGCAGTTCCTGCTTCTTCTGCTCGATCTCGTCGGCCGTTCTGCTCTCCTTGGCCTTCCACGCGGTGATCTGGGTGCGAACACCGGCGACGTAATTCGTAGTCGTCGTGCGCAAGGCGGTTGTCGACCCATCAACAGCAGTCTCATACGCTTCGGTGTCGGTCTTGATCCTGGTGGCTTCGGGCAGCCCGAGCTCGATCAACTTGTCTTCGGTCGCTTCCCTGATGTCGGCCGTGACGATCGTGATTGCGCTGCTTGACACCGCGCCGGTCAGCTTGCCGAGCGCTGTCTCGATCGTAGCCCGGGCTAGGCGCTCGCTCTCGAGCCTCTGCTGCAGCTTGATGATGTCTTCGGCCTTATCGTCGCGAAGACGCTGCAGCTGGGCCGTCTTGAGCTTGAGCTCCTGCTCATAATTCGGGATCTTGGCGACCGTTGCCGCCGCTTTCGCGATCTCCGGAGCGATCGCATTCAACTTCTGCCGAACTTCGTCCTCGTGGGCGATCGGCGCCTCGACAGGTACAAGCTTATCAAGAAAGGTGAGTAGCGCAAGCGGGTCGCCATGGACCCGCTTGCTGATGTCGTTGGTCGCACCCTGCCGATAGCTTTCGACCGGAAACACGGTCGTTCCCGTTACCGGATCGTCGAGATTCTCAAGCTCGCTTTCGCGGCTTCTCGCAAGGACATGCTGGTGTCCCGTCTCGTCGCGATAGACCACGGTCAGAACGTCAGGCCACACGTCGCTATCGATAACGTCGATGTCGGGGTCCGGCGCGCCGCCAAGAAGACAGACACTCTCGAAGGCGGTCGATTTGCCACTGCCGCGCCCGCCGATGATGCATGTCAGATTAGGGCTGAATCGAATCGCTTCGCCGTCAAGAAATCCGCCCTGGAAGACCACTCCCTCCACTACTGGGACGGTCGAGGGCAGGCCTTCCTCCATGCGAACGCGCGTGTCCGCACTGCGCAGAGCAAGCCGCAATCCCTCGAAGCTCGGCGTTTCCATCTTGTACCGCGTGACGCGCCTGTCGTTTTGGGCATTGCGCCCCACTGCGGTGAGCGTATGGGAATCGCTGTTTTGCACACGCGCCAGGTATTGCTGCGAGCCCAGCTTCAACCTGTCGATCCGAACCTGTGCCGCGCTGCGGCGGTCAGAATTCGTGTCGCGGTCGGTGTAGAAAATGTCGCAGTCCGCGCGTGCCACCTCGAAGCCTTCGAGCGCGCGATGCGACAGGAGGTCTATCTTCGCTGGAGTAAATCTCGGAACGTTGCTCTCGAAAGCCCCGGCGAGATCGATATGCGCGAGGATCCCAAAACCGCCTACCGCTTCGATCTCGTTCAGGCACTGAAACGCGCCGGTCTGACAGCGGCAATTCTTGGTGCCCCGGTCCGCGATGTCCAACCGATTGAAGAAACGCTCAAGCGCATCGGCTGTTGGCGCGTAGCACAACAGGTGCCCCTCGGGCGTCGACAGTTCGACTGCGGGGACGACGAAAACGCCGACCAGCTCACCCGCTGCCACAGCCGCGCGGACGTTTCGTATGTCGTTGTGGTCCGCTAGCGCAACGATCGCGATCCGTTCGGCCTGGGCGACCGCGACGATGCCATCGGGCGTGGCGGTCGCATCAAGGCAGTCGTACGACGCGCCATGACTGTGAATGTGAAGATCGCCACGAAAAAAAGTTGCGCCGCTTGATTCCGCGGCCACTGCATCTACGGCCAAGGGAACCCCGCGATCGAACGAATGGTCCGATCCTGTTACAGCAGCGGAATAAGCAAGTCACGATAGGAACGATAGTTCAACCCCGGTGCCGTTCGCGAGATCAACGCGGTCAAGGATTTCTCGTCGGATCGTTCTGTCGCTTCTTCAACGCCCCAGTGCTGCTGAACGACAATCGCAAGCAGCCGGCCTTTCACGATCAGTGGAAGTCGCGCAGCTTGATCTTGACGCCCTCGGTTAGCTGCCGCCTAGCAGTCGCGAGTCCAGACGGTCCGGCCGAAAGGCCTCCCAAAAAACGAATGCGCGAGCCACTCTAGGGATTCACATTCGTCTGAAGGTCGCCTAGATTCATGCTATGTTCCATCAAGCAGACCTCTTCGAACCGGCGGCAAATCCCAGCAAGAGGATGGATACCCCGGCGCTCCTGGCAGTTATCGCGGCTGCGTCGCCGCGCCCAAAGTTCAGCTACATGCTGCTCCAACTGATCGCTGAGATTGCGGATGAGCGGGGAAGTGCAGGTCCCAACGTCACTATCGATGGCAGGGCCGTGCCAGTCAGGGACTGGCTGTGCGATGCGCTCGTCCCAATGGCCCAACGCGACGCGCGCCGCCGCTTGACGGTAGAAGCGGTCCGTGCAGAGCTCGACGAAGCCAAGGCGCTTCCTGCCGATCGCAACGAGGCGGATCGCGTCATTGAGGATAAGGTTCGTGAGCGGGTGCGCCGCTCCGGCCGATGCAATGTCAGCCGGGCAGTCTCGGATCTTTGCAAGATCGGACTGCTGCGGCGACATTATCAGGGTTTTCGTGTGGATCATCAAAACCGCGGCGCGCAGCGCGAAGCGGTTTACACCGTCACGCCCGAAGCCTTGGTGGTCTTGCGGCGGCGGTGAAGAGCAAGGTCTTGTAGACCCCGACTCCTGTAGGGCAGGGGATCAGACCGGACTCGTCGGCCCGCAGCGTCCCTTCGTGCCTTGATGAGCTTCAAACGCTCCTGATCCGCGTTCCACACAAGATAGTCTTCTTCATTATCGAAATCGGGTTTCTCGAAGTTGGTGAGTTCGTCGCAGTTGATGCAATGATACATCTGCGAGGCGTCCTGAAAGTGCATGCCGCAAAAGCACCCGCAAAATGGGCAGCATTCATCAAGCTCAAGGCTACTCCAGTCCCAAACCCCCAGATATTCGGCCACGCCGTCGCGGTCGTGCCCGACGACCTCGAAGGCATCCGCATTCTTCTCGACAAACCCCTCGATGCCGGCGCGTTGCAAATCATTGAGGATGTCGGCGGGCTGGAGATAGAACCATTCCCTGGCCGTGCTTCCGCCATCCCGGGCAATGTTGCGATCCGCATATTTGGCATGAAGCCGCTTTTCGGTCTCACCGGCATTAGCTGTATCGATCCAGCCTACCACCTTGAGCGGACGAGAGTTGCCAGTCTGCAGCGCACCCCGGCGCCCGCGAAGGTTCGTCGCGCGCCCGATTTTCATCCGCCAGTCGGCGTCGTTTTCCTCAAGGATGAAGTAGACCGGCACGAGTGGTCCCCCGGTTGCGTTAGAGGCGGTAGGCGGCTCGCAGACGCTCGACGACGACATCACGCGTCATGTTCACGTCGAACTGCCTCGGATCGAAGTCCTCCTGGACTTGCACAGCGCGGACAAATGCGCCCATGTCTTCCTGCACGGTCGAAGGCAGCGCATAGCTTGCGTCGGCAGCCAGCAGCTGCAGCATCCGGGCGACATCATTGCGATGCTTGCGGACGTCCTTTTCGTCAATCTTCTCGCCTTCGTCACGGCGCCGGCTCAGATCCAGCCAGGCGCGTGCCTTGAACGGGATGATGGCTGCCTCATCGAGAACGGGGATGCCGTCGAGCGTGCGGACCATCGACTTGAGGAACTCGTAATAAGCGCCGTCGAGCAGGATGGCCGACAGGCTGGCAGCTTCCTCGTCGATCGGCAGGGGCGTGAGATGGCTACCGTCGGCGAGCGAGATACCCTCCGGCTGTCTCGAAAACAGCTCGAGCATCGCGGGAAATTCCTTGTTCGCGGGATTCTGAAACCGATAGAGGACACGCTTTCCTTCGCTTTGCTGCCGGATTTCATAGCCACCTTCCTCGACAAAGGCCCAAAATCGGTCGGAGAAAGCCGCGTCGAGAGCCTCGACGATGAGGACGATGTCCAAATCCTTGGTCGCCCGAAAGTCGAGGCCGACCTCATCCATGAGCAGCTCACAGGCCGCGCCGCCGATCAGCACATACTGGCTGTCGTGCCCTTCGAAATGGGCGCGGAAGCGATCGACACCAGTTACCATCCAAAAGGCTCCAAGAGTTGTTGCGCTGCCTGGGCCACGCGTTCGTCGGGGTCATTGCGCAGGCTCAGATGGAGCGAAAGCCGATCCACGACCGCATCACGCGCCAGCACGCCCGGATCATAGCTCCACGTCTCGAGTTGCGCGCGATCGTCATCGTCGAACGCAAATCCGGTCCTGAGTTCGAGCGTCTGCTGCAAGTGCTTCCACCGAGCCGCAGGAATCGCACGGTGAGGAAAGCGTGGCTCCCCCAGCATCGTATAATGGGCAAGCGCGCTCTCGCCCGCGAGGGGTGCGACATAGTCGGGCAAATTTCCCCTTACGGTCCGGATTTTCCGCACGGGGGACTGCAAGCGGCCTTCGACCGCTTGCCAAAGCTCCCGATCGCGCACGACGAGCTGAAGACGCCGCTGGCGGCCGACATGGTGCGGCTTGGCGATCCGCAGCGCCTCCAGCTCATCAAGGGTGCGGCTCATGCTCATGATCGCGACCTGGAACCGTTCCGCCAGCTGGGTCAGGTTTGCCTCATTGAGATCCTCGCCGAGAAGGTTCGCAAGGATCAGCATTTGGGTCGTCGGGCCAAATTGCTCATTGGCGGTTGGCGCCCTGGTCGGCGCGCGCTCGCGCAGATCAAGCAGCGCTTCGGGGACGTAAAGCTGCGCGCCCGGAGCAAGAAACCCGATCTGACGCTCGACCATCTGGCGGCGAATGGCGGCCGGCACGCTCTCGAGCAGCAGGAGAACCAAGCGAATACCGAGATTCCGGCGCAGAAGGTCGCGGTGCTTGATGAACTCGGCGGTAGCGCCTTGTCGCAGCGAACGCATTGCCACGAGCAGCACCGGCTCGCCGTTGAGCTGGCCTTTCCAAAGGTGATAGCGATCCAGTAGAAAATGGGGCAGACTCGGGTCGGCGACAGGCGTTAGCCCCAAGCGCATGCCGAAGGCATGATGCACATAGGCCTCGGCCGCCTCGGCCGCCTCGCCCAAGGCGCCCAATCCGGTGTCGGGTCGGCTGTTTAACATCGCGACACCTATTTAACATCAGCACTGTTAAAAAGCTACCTCTTGTTAGATAGGGTCGCGCGGGTGTGTTACGCCTATCCTCAAAGGACCTCGTTGAGCGGGGCGACCGGTCAGCGTGGACCCAACAAAGGAAGGGTGTGTGAACGCTGACCGGCAGCATAGATCAGCCGTTGAGCCGGTCCTTGATCGCTTTGGCCGGGGTGAAGGTCAGCTTCTTCGATGCGGCGATGGTGATCGTCTGCCCAGTGGCGGGATTGCGGCCCTCGCGCGCCGGGCTGTCCTTCACTTTGAATTTGCCGAAGCCGTTGAGCGCGATTTCTTCGCCCTTGGCGGCTGCGTCCGCGATCGCGGTGAACAGGCCATCGACCAGCTTGCGCGCGTCGACTTTGGTGGTGCCGGCCGTTTCGGCGAGATAGTCGGCAAGATCGCTGTTGTTCATGGAGAGCCTTTCGCAATTTGAAGGGACACGTTTTATAGTTGGCTAGGATCAGCTACGCTACGGCATCAGGCGTTGTCAGCGCCAGGAAAGAGGCTCTATGTCCGATAAACGCGATTCTCGGACATAGGAATTGGCATCGGGGGGGGGCTCCGCTAATCTGGATGCGATGGCTCGCGACCTCCTCCCGATCTCGACCAACCTTCCGGCTGACCTCCTTGCCGAGATCGAAGGCGCGCGCGACACGCTGGCGGCATCCAAGGCAAGCTCCACGCAGAAAGCCTATGCTTCGGACTGGGAACGCTTCTGCGACTTTTGTGACGCGCGTAATGTCGAAGCGTTGCCCGCGCACCCCGACATCGTCGCGCTGTTCGCGCATGTCGAGGCGGAGGCCGGCATCGCGCCGGTCACGATCGGCCGCCGCGTCGCGGCGATCAACCATCACCACAAGGAGGCGGGTCTTGCCCCGCCCATAGCGCGCGACGCCGCCGGCGTCATCGCGCAGATGATGGCGGGCGTACGCCGCAAATATGCGCGGAAGAAGGATCAGAAAGCGCCAGCAGCGGCGGACGTCCTCACCGCCCTGCTCGCGACGATCACGGGCGCAGGTCTGCGCGCCAAGCGCGATCGCGCGATCCTGGCGGTCGGCATGGCGGGTGCGTTTCGCCGTTCGGAAATCGCCGCCATGCTCTTGCCCGATCTCGAATTCGAAACCTCGGGCGTGCGGATAGTGATTCCCCGTTCGAAAGGCGATCAGGAAGCCGAGGGCCAGGAGATTGCAATCCCTGAAGGCCGACATATCCGGCCGGTGAGCCTCCTCAACGACTGGCTCGAGGCCGCCGATCTGATCGGCTTTGATCCCGCCACCGGCAAGCCCCGGACAGGCCCGGTGTTTCGTCGGTTGACCCGTGGGAACGTGCTGACGGCCGACCCGATCACCGACAAGACCGTGGCCCGTCTGGTCAAAGCCTGCGCATCGGCGGCAGGGTTCGATCCAATCCTGTTCTCCGGGCATTCCCTGCGCGCGGGCTTCCTTACCGAGGCGGCCGCTAAGCGCGCGAACCTGTTCAAGATGAAGGACCACTCGCGCCACAAGTCGCTCGACACAGTCGCTGGCTATGTCCGCGATGCCGCAATGTTCGACGACCATGCGGGGGAGGAGTTCTTGTGATGCCGGACTGTCTCGCTATTCCGGCCTCAAAGCGAAACTCGAGACCTCGAAAGAGCTGGCAATGACGGCAGCGCCAGAATGGCAGGCTTATATCATGCCCAATTACGATGCGGCGATGACGCAGGCCTGCATGGCTCTTCAACAACGCATCCTTATCGACCCCGCCTACCGTTCTTCCATACTGGCCGATCCTCGAGACCTTCACCGCGCCTTGTTCGCCGGATTCACGCCGCCCGGCTATGCCGAATATGCCGGCACCTACAGGGGAACGGTCGGGACGTCGCTCGAGCGGCGGCGCTCAGGTGCATCGCAGATACTCAGCCCGCAAAAGAGCTTCTCGTTCGAAAAGCCGGAGAGGGTCGCAGCGGCGCTCGATTTCCTGCTGTCCGAGGTCCGACGCGAGCTGGTGCCGGCCAGGTCGGCTGCGCCTTTCATACAGCTCCTGACCCTGACGCATCTTTTCTGCTGGTTCGGCAAAATCCATCCGTTTCTCGATGGTAACGGTCATATTCAGCGAGCCCTGTTTGCCGCCGCGGCTACCGAACTTGCAATCCCGCTTGCCGCCCGCTTCGTCATCCACCCGCGCTCGTTTGATCGGCTGCTCGCCTGGCCACTGGAGATGTTCACACGATCCGCTCCCGACCAGCGCGAGCATTTCCTCGCGATGGTGGCCGAATATCTCAGTTCGTGGCTGGCTGGCCCCTTTGATCTGCCCGCGAGCGGCATTGCGCCCTAAGCGGCCGGGCTCGGTTCAGAGTTCGACCAACCTATAGCCACGATTGGCGAGCAATTTCCGGGTCCAGTCTTTGCCAATGGGGAAGCCCTCCGCGCCCGACGAGATCGCCGCATCGGCTCGGTCGAAAAGCGCGATGCAGAGTTCATCGCTATCGAACCGTGATCGGTACTGAATGCCGTCGAGGTTCGTGCTCTTATAAATCTCTGCGGAGATCTGCTGTGGCACCACATAGGCTCCCGGATTGTCGACCGGGTCGAAATCGGCCGAGACGCCGGCAGTTGTGGTCTTGAACCAGCCGAGGCCCGGTCCATGGACCTTGGCCAGGCGGACAGGCCGTGTCGTGGTGAAGTTTGCGGCGCGTCTCCTGGCGACCTGATCCCAAAGGACATCGCGATCCTTCGGCGTTCGCAGCAGCGCTTCCGCAAAGGGGCCGACTAGCGACTTTCCCAGGTAGAGAACCCCGAACTTGCCTTCCGGATCGTCCCACCGCCAGGTCGCGTCCCTGCGGCCATACCATCTGGCGGCCACCGTTGCGCCGTGAACCCGATGCAGCACCCTGCCCGTAGCGATCGTCGCCACCGGCATCTCACCTTTCGCCGCCACAGGCGTCAATCTTCGAGCGTGCGGGCGAACCGCGCGACGCGATCGACCTCCGCGTCGCTGCCTTTGAGAAGCGCGATCGGGCTCATTCCATCAAGGCCTTCATCACCGCTGACGAGGAACTGCAGGACGGCCCATCCAGACGTTTGCGGAGCGGCATTGAGGATTTTCGCAATTCCCGGGAGGAGCGCGTTCCCGTCGAACTGAAAAACCGGGAACAGCTTCGTCCCATTGTCCTCGACCATCAGCAGTCGGCGATCTTTCACCGCCTTATAGACCGCCTGAATCGTCTTGTGTCCAAGCAGGGTGCGCACCTTCTCCGCAGTCAGCGCGCCTCCCGCCGCGTCGATCAACCGTCGCTTGAACGCGATGGCGTTCGTGATCCTCTCTGCGGCCTCCGGGTTGTCCGTTTCGACCGCTGGAATGCCAAGAGCCAGGTGAAAGACCAAGCTGGGGACGTCAATGCTGCTGATGGCGGCCGCCTTTGCCGCCGCCGGCATCATTTTGATGATGCGATCGGTGCTTGCCACAATGCGGTCGTGAAGGACACGATCCGCATCAACGAATCCCATATTTGCCGGACGAACCATTCGATCATTCCTGTTGAGTCAGTTCCATATATGCTGAAATGGACACGTTTTCAACCAAAGGCTTCGCAAGCTGGTCCTTGCCGCGCGGATCGCCGCCTCGGAATGCGCTGGCTGCATCTCTACGAGGCACTCTCGAGCTGCAAGGAGGAGCGGCAAAATGCTCAGCCCGAGGGGCTTAATTCGAGCGTTCGTAGGACCAGATGAGCGATCTACCGTGCTTCGATAAACCCGATAACTGGCAAGAGGCCATTGCGAACAAACTTCGAACACTGTATAAAATCGGCCGTTCGGAGCTTCGATCATGTTCGATATGACGACCTATCTTCTGACGAAGGATAACCCCGGCGGACCAACCTTCATCCCGGAGGAACACACGCCGGAATATCAGTTGCGTCAGCAGCTAAATACGGGCGTCGACGACGACCAACCCCTCACTGCGGGCCAAGCGATCGGCAGTCTCATATCGGTAATGCTGCTGGTCGGAACCGGCGTTTACCTAGCGTTTGCGTGGTGACCGCTCGTTCACTTCCTTAGATTGGGATCAGTAAAAAATCCCCGATTCTGATCCCGGTTTACCTCCGACTGCAAATCAACAGCTGCGCCAGCTCGATTGGTTCGCGCGGCCTCTGCAGCAGCTCTGTCGTCGTTCAGACTGGCCCGACCCTCGCCGATGATTCTTGCTGCGGCATTAGGGTCGCCGCCCGGGCTTCCGCTGCCAAGCCGCTCAACCCCGTGCGGACGATAAGACGCTCGGACATCCCCAGGCCCGCCTACATCCGTGCGGCGCACATCCACCAAATTCGGCTCGGAGATGTTGCCTTGGATTTCACCCCACAGTGCGTCACGTTTTTCCTGAGACCATTGCTGGATCATCTGCGACCTTACGGCGCGCTGCTGATCGGTCAGGTTCGTCGACCATAGCTCTGGCGCGTCCAGGTTCGGGTGAAGCAGCTGTTGCTGCCGGTACCACTGAGCGAGATCCTGGCTCAGATTCTCGCTGAGTTGCATTCCGTGCGTTTCAGCGAAGCTGGCGTCACGCGAGAGCGACTCGGATAGCTCCTCCATCTTGCGTGCCGCTTCCGTGTAGGAGCGAGCCTGGGCCAGGGAATCTTCAGTGCTTTGCGAGGATGAGGACGTCGCGGAAGACCGGCTGAACACACCAGACCGTTCGTAGGTGCCGTCGGAAGTAGATGCTCCGGTGCCGCTCGCGTGTTCATCGCGCACGCCGCTCGACGACGAGCTCGAACTATCCGTGGATCTACTCTGGTCAGTGGCATAACGAAGTGAGTCCTGTTGGCTTCCAGTTTTGCTCACGCCGACGGAGCCACCCGCGCCCAAAATACCGCCAAGTCGCCCCTTTTGCGGAGCGCCCCGACCGGCACCTCCACCGACCTGCCCACTAAGACCGCCGGTTACTGAGTCCACGGTTTGCGCCTGCCGATCGTGACCTTCGGAGATCCGCTGACTCTGGCCGGTCGACGAGCGCTCTTCCAGGCTCTGTGAGCTTGAGCCGGTCGTCCGATCAAACTTCTCGACGTTGGTATTTGCGGAACTACCGGCACCAGATTCGAAGCCCGAAGAGCGTTCTGTCGAGGTTCCAAAGGCACTCCGATTGGTGTGCGTGCTGGTCAAGATCTCTTGGGCGGCATTTTCGAACGCCTGTGCCTGGCGATGCGCTTGGCTCGCCATCTCCCGCCACTCTGCCACCGTTCCGGAGTTCATCGTTGGCGTGAACCCTAGCCGCGAGATTGCGCCGCTGGTGTCGAACACCTCCTGACCATTGCCGAAGCCAGACACGACCGCGCCGTTATCCTGCCGCCAGCCGACGCTGGTCGCGCCGCCCATGTAGCTCGGAGCCGTCGTCCACTGATCGCTCTGACGCATGTTCGACGTGGAATTTGCCCAGCTCACATTCCCATAGGAATAATTGCCCGTCGTCTGTTCGAGCGCGGCCGCCTCCGCTGCATTCTGCGCGGGCGCGAGCATCGACGTCGCCTGCCCTGCAATCGACATGGCTCCCCGAGCCAGGCCGGCAGCGAGGAACGGGATGCTCATCAGCATGAAGCCGGCGATCGTCGCCGTCTCCCCATTCACTGCACCTATGCCGGCATAGGTGCCAAGCGTCACGCCGCCGCTGGCAACACCGGCCGCAGCCGCCTCCGCCCTCGTCATGCAGATCATATGGAGAATGACGTACAGCGGTCCCCATGCGGCGAGGTAGAAGAACCCCATCGCGTAGCCCTTCAACGTCGTCAGCCCCGTTTGGGGCATGAGGAACAACGGGAAGATCACCGGGAACATCGCGAAGAAGACAACCGTCAGGACGATGTTCAAAATCGGCACCCAGGCCATCGCCTGCTGAGCGATCGAATTGTAGGTGTTGCGAGCCTGTATGTCCGCGCGCGTCTGCGCGAAGGTATCGATTGTTGCCGCGCCGGACCCGCCCGCCATGCTGTTTCGTGCTTGCATGAATGCGTTGATGGCCGTGTTCTGTCGCATCGAGTCAGAATAGTTGCTGGCTGATCCGGTAAAGGCAGCGTTCGCGATCGGGAGATCGTGTTTGAGCTTGTCGGCCGCGAGCGAGTTGCTCAGCTTGGGATAGAGTTCCTTGCCCCAAAGCGGCGTGTTTGCCTCGATCATTGGCGCCCATTGGGCGTTGAGCATATCGTAGGCCTGCCGGCAGGTGACGATCGCGCTGTTCACGGTGCCGTCGCCCTGGCGCTCCAGCCACTCCTGCGATCGAGCTTCCGATCCTGGTCCGATGTCCGTCCAAAGGTCTTTCGACTGCGCAAGGACCGTGAGCGATTTGCGGTAAAGCATCACATCGCCAAACAGACATTTCTTGAAGTGCTCTTCCAGGTTCGTCGAAAACTCAGCGTCGCGGATGACGAAGTTGCGGGTCGCGTCGTACAGACGCGCGCCGTAGACCATGCCATTGCTCGAGTAATTGAGTTCGCCCGGCATGACGAAGACAGTCTCGGCGGTCCGTGTCAGCCAATCACCAATCTGGGTCGTGAAACTCGCAAGCACCCCAAGCCCGAGCGGTACGTTCGCAACCGTTGCCGGTGCCAGCGACGGGTTGATCCGATCGGTCACCTTCACATCGATCGTCGGCACCATCAGGCAAAGATAAATCAGCGTCGATTGCAGGAACCAGTTCAGCCAGGCTCGAAAGTTGAGCGTGAACGCGACGACAAGCAACGAGTAGATCAGGCCCATCACCATCACGACGCGGAGCAGGGATCGGTATCCCCCGCCCCCCGACCAGGCAGCGACGGCGTTGAAGGTGTTGACGAGATACTCGCCACCCCCAACCGTGAAGACCTCCACCATCGCCGCAGCTCCCCTGCCCTAGTTCAGCCCTTGTGCATTGAGCCCGCGCGAGAAATTGAGCGCGGACGACATCCCCGGCGTCATCGAGTTCTGGAGGGTGGACTCGAGCATGATGCTGCGATCGATGATCTGCATGGTGACCTGCAGCTTGTTCGAGAGCTTTACATCTCGCTGGGCAAACTTCTGGCGCGTCGCAGCGATCTGCTGTTTCCACTGATTGGCGGTCGCCTGGTCAAACGTCTGATAATGCGTCTGAGCCTGCTCGACGCGATCAAGCATGTTGTCCAGCATAGCAGCCAACAGGTCGACGGCAACGATCTCCGACAGCGTTTCGATCTCGCCATCGGTCAGCGCGTAGTGTGCGTAGGCCTGAACGGCGAGGATCTTGTAGATCGGGACGGTCGCAATGTTCAGAAGCTGCTTCTCGGCCGCATCAAGCGCGGTATCCGTGCGGATCTTGCTGCTCATCGATTTGATCATGCCGGCAATCCGCGGCCGGAGCGCGGACGACGCCGGAACGGTCAGGGTCTGCTCGCCGACATCGTAGCAGTCGGTGTCATTGCATTTGAGCATCTTGACCGCCGGCGCGTCGGCCGTGCCGTCGAGCAGCGCCGTGACAACGGCCTCTTCCGCCGGACCGAACATCACGACCTTGCCGCCCACCGACGGATCCGTGGAAGGCTGGGTCACGACAGTGCCGACCAGCGTCATGATGTATTCGGAAAAGGATTGGTCGAAGGCGCCGAACTTGGCCGATTTCTTCAGCGCCTCCCACGTATAATTATGGGGTTCACCGACAAGCTGATCCTTCATGTTGGCGTCGGTGTTGCCAGCAATCGTGGCATCCCGCTTGTTGCCGTTGTTGCAGCCTTGGCGGGACGCGGCCCAATCCGAAAAAACGCCCTGGCTGTTGCCGACCGCTTCGCAGATCGTCGAACGGGTGGAGTCCATTTGCGGCCAGATGCCGCCGACCAGCGCTTGCGCGGTTTCGCAGCTCGAGATGTTCATCTGGTTGAGGAGCTGTGCCTTCTGGCTGAACTCATCCATCACCTTCCCGATTTCCGGCGACACGGAATCGATGGCGAGCTTGAAGGCGAAACCGAGCGCATTGTTCGCCGTCGCCTTCAACATGGCGACGATCTCGGAGGCGTTGATGAAGGAAAAGCTGCCGCTGAAGAGGTCAATACCGCCACAACCGGCGCGTGCGCTCGGCAATTGCAGATTGAACGGCGAAACGCTCTTCTGGGGGAAGCGGGTCCAGACATTCCCGAGCGAATAATAGCCTGCAGACTGGCCCTGGAAGGCCGTTGGCCCCGTCACATTCGCGGCACCACCAGCGTCGTTGAAGAAGCCATTCATCTGTGAGGCGACGTCGGCCCGGGCCACGCCGATCAAGGAGAAATGCGAGGCAGCCACCATTGCAAGGCACGCCGCCATCTTCCTGCGGAAAGGGCGCCGCCGCCCCATCTCTGGTGCCTGTTCCATCAATAATCGCTCCCCACCTTCGTGTTGGTCAGCATAAAGATGCGATCCATGATCTCATCGGCGCTGAGCACGCCGTAACCGACCGGAATCGTCCGCTTCGTCTGCGTGTCGAACAGGACAAGCGCCGGCGTTTCATTGCCGGGCACGCCCATCCGAGCTCGTTGGCCAGAATCGACCACATAGTTGGGAAATTCGCGGTTCGGGCCGCCGTCCATCGAGACGGCCATCACCGTCATCCTGTGGCTGTCGGTGACCGAACGGAGGATCGGCGCAAACACCTCGCAGGCGCCGCAGCTCTGCGCGTAGAAATAGAACAAGCCGTACCGCTGCCCAAGGTTAGTCAAGACCTCATCCCGGTCCGCCTTGCGGTTGTCGAGCCAGAGGCGCTTGCCGACCGTCGAGACAGGTCGTTGAAGCGTGTAGTCGAGATCGGGGTTCTGCCAGAGCGCCCGCTGCCAGGTGTCGGAGAAGGTCGACGCGCGGTCGAGCTGCTCACGTTGAAAGCGAACATAGGCAATGACGTTGGCCTCGCTCGGCTCGAGGATCGCGCGCGCCTTCAATTCGTCGAGCTGCCTGCCGATGGCCGCGATCCGATCGGCCGCGCTCACCTGCGGCTCGGCCGCGGCGCTGAGCGGGGCCTCGGTCGGCTTCGGCTTCACGCAATAGAACCACTGGCCGAGCCTACGCTCTCCACAATAGAAATCGTCCGGTACGTCTTGCTCGATCGCATCGCGAGCGACGGTAGTTTCTTGGGCTCGGAGCGGAACCGCCGTGCTCACTGACGACAAGCCCAGCAGGAGCATCGAAAGCCTAGCGAGCCTTTTCATCGCCGGACGTCCTTTCATCGGATGGAGCCGTTTGGGCGAAGGGCGAAGGCCGCTGGGAATGCGCGGCTTGGCCGTCCCAGAGCGCAAAGTGGATGCAGCAATCGACATCACTGGGGGCGGCAGCGGCTCCACAGCCGCGTGGTGTGGCCGGCTTCGCTGGCGGCAAAGCTGACAGCAGTGCGATCAGCGCCGGCAGCTGAACGAACGTCAAAACCATGATCCGATTCCCTTTTTGCGAGCCTCAGCACGACGCACATTGGCGAAGCGCCTTTCAGCAGCATCCGCTTGGTCGACCATCCCGATCACTCCATTGAGCAACACACCGGCGGCGCGGTGGCCTTCCTCCGTCGGCATCAACCGCTCTCCGACCATCGCCAGCCATCCGCTACCGATCATGTTCGCAAGTGCTCGATCGATGTCTTCGACCCCGATCTTGCAGTCGAGCCAGCCGGCTAGGAACTCGGACAAGAAGTCAGCGCGCGCGGGCGTCTTGGCGCGATCCGTGCCAACGAAAATCGCCAGCTCGAAGACTGACATGTCCCACTCGTGCCGGGCGCCTGACGCGGCCGGCCGACGATCATTTGCCGTGAAGATCATAATAGTCCTGAATCTTGTCCTGAATTTCGGACATCGTCTGGACCTCATCGGGCAGCTTCGCTGCATCCATGAAGTCGGAATAAACGTCGGTGAAATCCATCACCGACAGGTCGAGTCTCGCGAACTCGTCGACCGTGAAGCCCTGACACTGCTCCTTTTTCGCGCTACCCCAAGGCTTGCCGAGCTGCGGGCGGCCCTGCTCTTGCAGGACGCGCGAAAGCTTGCTCTCGAAGCAGCAATAGGCGGTTCGCTTGGTCGAACAGATCCCGAGGAAGCTCGATGAGCAATAGCTGCCGAGATTATGGCAAAGGCCCATCCGATCTTTGATGTCGAGCTTCATCTCGTCCTGGCTACATGCGAACAGGACAAGGAACGGCGTGGCGAAGGCGGCGATCGCGGCCGGTCCGCCGGCGAGCGCTGCTGCACCAGCACCCAGCGGCACGAGGCCGGACACCTTTCCCGCGCAGCAGTTGATTAAGCCGAATACGGGTTTGTGGCAGGTCTCGCGTGTGCCGGTGAAAACCTTGAAATCGGCTTCGTTGAACTCCTTGCCGGCTTGATCGAGTGCATGAAGGCCGACGAGCGCGTCCCTGAACTCGGTCGACGCCTCGCGGACGATCGGCTCGCAATCGCCGTTGATGCAGTAGACGTCGTCCCCACATATATACTGCTTGTCGCCCCCGACCGTGCTCGAAGGGGTCGGGCAGCGATACACTTTCTCCGCGACCTTGCAGGCCCCACTCTGCGGGTCATCAAGGCAATCTTCACGGAGGAACGTGCACGACCGATTGCTCTCCAAATCCCCGCAATCGTTGCCCGCCGACATGACGTTGCAGGTGAAGGTGCGCTTCCACGCCCAGCACGACGGCGTCACAGGCACGCCTTCGATGATCCGGGTCTCGGGACCCTCTGTGCAGACTTCCCCGGCCGGATCAGCCGTGCACATCGTATCTCCGGCCATGGCTCCGCATCCATCGACCCTTTTGGTCGTCACCTGCGTTTCGGTCGTCTTGGCGTGCCAGCCTTGGCCGGTGATCGGGCTTGGAAGGAGGGAGAGATCGGTCAGATTCTCAGAGCAGACATATTCGGTCGCATTATAGTCGTCGCAGAATTTGTTGGTCGAAACGCCGTAAATCCTGTGCGCCTGACAAGCCTGCATCACGACGCCCGTCGGTCGGCAGACACCTGAAGCCAAATGCGGCGCCATCGCATCATATCGCGCAAAGGGGGTGCCGTAAGCACCATTTGGCACAACGAAAAACTTGTACGCGTCGACTGTCGTGGTCTCGGGCACCATCGTGATCGAGCACGATCGGGGCTCCTGCTCGATCTTAGTTCCTTGGTTGCATGTGGCCTCGTAGTATCCGCTCGTTCCTGAGCCCGGCGGAAGCGGCGTGCAGCTCCCGCTGGTGCTGCTATATGCCTCGCCTGCAAGATAGGCCGAAGGGTCGCTTTCGACGGTCGTTGCGCGGTCCGTCGTCGCCAGGATCTCGGCGTTGCTGAATGTCGCGCGGGTGTGATCGGCGTCGGTTGTGACCCGGTAGCTTTGGTCTGATGACTTCAGCGCCTGGGCGTCTGCGACGAGCTTGTCTGGGTCGTCATAATAGGTCGTCTGTGGCTGGCTGGTGCCTGTGTAGCCGGGAACGGCCGCAGCCTGCGCGTCGCTCGACGGAACCAGCGAGGAATCGTTCCGTTTCTCCTGGGCCATAGCCCTGCCCTCGGCACGGGCTTGGTCGACCGTCATCTCCTGCGCGGCGACGGGCTCAGTCGTGAGCAGCAGCGCGCACAATCCTCCCAAGAGGCGCCGCGCGATCATTGCCGATCGCCCTTCATGTTCGAGAGCGCCACCGCGGCCACGCGCGCGCCTGGGCCACTTCCCTCGGCGAAGGTCGAAAGAGCATATTCAACCGTCACGTTGCCGATCATGCGGTCATAAGGCGGCACCTTGGTCTGACAGGAGAAGCCGGCGCATAGGTCGAAGTCGGACGAGACCGTGATGTAGGTTGGAACGGCTTGAACATCGAACGCGCGGAAAAGTCGGGGATCGATGCCAATGCTGGCGAACTGCCCCTTGTCGACAACCTTGCCGAGCCGCGTCACGAACTCCTTCGCCGAATTGTTCGGAAAGCCTCTGAACACGACCACGCCGCCAGCGCTTGAGGTGTCTCGCACGAGCTGTTTCAGCGTCGCGTCGGGCATAGACAGGCTTGCGAAGACGATGAACTGCGGCGCCTCCCCACCCTTTGCGTTCACATTCTGGGACGCGCCCTTCACGATCTCGTCGAAGTCGACCGGTCCTGCCGGACCCTTTGGAAGATCAATCGTCGCAACCTTGCGCATATTTTCGGTGCCGCCCTCGTGGACCTGAGCGGCTTCCTCCCGGAACTGATCGCCCCTGTCCTTGACCTGGTCGACGAAGGCTTGCGCTTCGGCGGCGAGATCAGCCGAATGCTTCTTGATCGCCTGGACGTCTAAGCCGTCGACGGTCTGCGCGAGCAGCGCCGACACGCCAGCGGTACCAAGGACGGCGAGGATGCCGATGGTGAGATAGCGCATCGTCAGACCCCTAGAGCACGCAGCAATTGCGCTTGCGCCAGACGAGGTAGCCCATGTCCTCGCCGCCGGCGGGATAGGCACGTCCAGCGTCGGGCGGCATGGTGGAAGCACCGATAGCGGAGCAGGCGAAGCGCCCGCTGACGGTCGGAATCGGATTGACCATCTGGAAGCGGTATTGCTGCTTCCGCATGATCGGCATGAGGTACTTCTTGCAGAGCCCGGCCGATCCCATCGTCCCCCAGGCAAGCGCCTCGCGGTGCATCTTGAACGCGAACCGCGAGAGCGCGAGACGCGAGGATTGGACGTGCCCGATCGAGGAGGGGATGTTCCCGTTGAGCGGATACATCGAGCCCTGACAGCCGGCGCACCAGAATAGCGGATCGAGCGGCAGATGGACGGTGCCGGCGATACAGTCGCCGGCGCAGGCAGCCTGCGCGATGGGATTGGCGAACACGATCGCCTCAGGATTGATGAGCGCTGCCAGCGAGTCATCCTGCCAGAGCGGGTCAACCTCGGTCATGTAGGCGATATCGAACGACGCCTGCTCGAAACAGGCGAAGTCGGTCAGGATCTCCATCCAGTAGAGAAGCGGATAGACATACCAGTGGACGTGCCATTTTGCCGTACTTTGGGAGCGGCCGCCGACCATGGACGGCCCGGTCAGATAGCCCTGACCGATATCGAACCCTGGCGCGATCCGGATGCCGCCAAGGTTGGGGAAACACCACGGCTTCATCGTCACGTCCGCGAGGCGCGCCGGCTCCCAGAACCCGACCGATATGCCGATGCGCGGGAGCGGGTCGGCGCAGGCGCAGATGGGCGATGCGGGATTGCTGGGATCGGGGCGGCTGCTCGGCCAAATCTTCAAGGCGCCGACGGAGAGCGGAAAGAGGCAGGACCAACAAACATCGGTGATCGGATTGACGAACTTGCCATTGCAGGTCGGCCCGGCCGCGGTTGCCGGGGGCGCCAGAGCGATCATCGCAAGCAAGAACGCGAAGAGGCCGAAGAGGCGGCGAGGCAGCCCGGTCATTCGCCCCCTCCCACGCTTTCAAGGAAAGCTCGGTCGGCGCGCTGCTTTCGGAGCAGGTAAAGACAGGTGTGTGCGGCGGTCGCGAACAGGATCAGGGCGGCGCCGATTGGCGCCACGCGGCCAATCGCGTGGCGCAGCGGCGAGAAGAGACCAACGACGAGGGCGCAAGTGAGGCATAGCGCTTGCCAGGTGAACCGCATGCGACGAAGCGCAGGGGTCTCCGGCGCAGCCATCGGCGTGCGAAGAAGGTCGAGCCAAAGCGGCATCAACCGGCCCTCCCCTTCTTGAGCGCCTGCTCGGACACGCGCATCACGCGGCCGTTCTGCTGCACGACCGCGGGCGTATGTTCGATGCCGAAACGTGAGGTGAGCTTGCCCTCCTGGTCGAAGTAGAAGCGGCGTTTCCGGTTCGTCATCTCCTCGATTGGCGAGCCGCTGACGAAAATGATCTTGGCATTGAGATCGGTGTACCGGCTCGTGGCCCAGGCGATCTGATTTGCATCGTCGCCATCGACGAACACGAGCGCCTGTTTGATCGCGACGAAGTCGAGCGGATTGATGCGCTGTCCGGCGCGGCCGATGAGGTTGCCCTTCTGGTCACGAATATCGTGCTCGAGCTGGACAGTCGGGTCATAGGTCCAGTCTCTGGTCTCGGTCGCAGGTGAAAGACCCGCAACGGGAGTGGGTCGCCGAACCTTCGCTTCGACGCGCTTGGCGAACATCTCGTTGGTGCGCGCGAGTTCGCCGGTCGCCTCAGCGCGTTTCAACCGCGCTTCGATCGTCGAAAGCAGATCCGGCTCGATGACCGGGAAGGCCTGGCCAGTCTGCCCATAGTCACGCGCCTCGATGCGCGCAGGGCTCATGGCAAAGGCGGCTATACCGAGGAGCACGGCCGCTCCACCAACGCCGATCAGCCGCTTCACAGCACGGGCTCCCCGACACCGACAATCTGGCGGCCGCAGACGAAACCGATTTCGGCGTAACGGCTGTCGAACCCATCGCGGTGGGGAGACCCGGCATAATAGCAACCCGAGGGGATCGCGCCCTCCGCGCCCGGCGTCAGTGGCTCGCCAAAGCGCGTGAGCGGTTTCATCTGCCCGATGGGCTTGCCGTTGATCGTCACGACCATTCCGCGGTGCGCGACCACATCGCCCGGCATGCCATAGACGATCTTGCCGAACATCTGAGGTTTCGTCCCAAAATGGCGGCGCAGAAGCGCGCTCTGCGGCGGATCGAAGAACACGTAGTCGCCGCGCGCCGGCGGTTGGTGCCGGCGGATGAGGAAAGCCCAATTGGGGAGGGAATCGCTCGCGTTGATGAGGAAGACGTGGCCGTCGCGCCATGAGCTCATCGCACTAACTAGCCCCGTTCCGACGAGCGCAACGAGCAGCATCGCCCACAGGCGCTTGCGCGGCCGCCAGCGTGGGGCGGAGAGCTCACTGACCGCCGTTGCCATCGGGGCCTCCAAAGGTTGAGACCGACGGTCCGGACACCTGCCCAGGCGCCGGCTGCGGCAACGGTTGCGCGAACGAACCGCTGGCGGACGGATCCTGCGGAGAGATCGCCTGCGCACCAGCCATAGGGTCGATCTGTCCCGACGGTGCCAAGGGCGGTTGCCGCGCGGCGATGAGAGCAGCCTGAGCGGCCGACAGCTCCTGCATGCGCTGCAGCTGCTCGACGGAAACGCGTTTCGGCTCCGGAACCCCGGACGCGAACACCGCCTTCTTCAGGCTCTCCGTGATGTCCGGCACATTCTTGGTGAGGACCGCCTCGCCGACCAGCACGACTTGCCCGCCCTCGCTCCGGCGTTGCAGCTCCTTGTCGAGCGAAGACATGAAAGCCCTCATCTCGGCCTGGACCCGATCGGGCGGTGAGCCCGAAAATCGCTGGGCCTCGACATAATCGCCCACCAGCGCCGACAGCCTGGCCGAGACGATGTGATCCTGCTTCGGCGCCGTGAGAGCGCGCGTGACCCACATCCCCCAGATCAACAGCGCCAACATGACCAGGCCGATGATGATCTGCTGTCGCGTGAAGCCTCCAAAGCCAACCCGGCGCTTTGGAAGCGCGGCTTGGGACGCGGGAGGTGCGGGCGGGAGGTCGAGTTCGGGTTGATCAGCCATGATCGCGGGTCCCTTCCTGCGTGCGGTCGGGCAGGATGCGATCCCGGCGGAAGGTGATGATGGCCGCCTGTTGATTTCCACTGAGATATGACCCGGGATTTTCATCGAGAAGTGACCCGGGTGGAAGGTGTGTCCCGCGTTGCGGGACGAGGGTCAAGCTGGTGATTTTTCCTTTCGTGTTTTGGAGACTGCGGAGCTGGCTTTGAACCGGAAGCTGTCATTGCCGGTCTCGATGATGTGGCAGTGGTGGGTGAGCCGATCCAGCAGCGCAGTGGTCATTTTTGCATCGCCAAACACGCCAGCCCATTCGCTGAAGCTGAGATTTGTGGTGATGATCACGCTGGTGCGCTCATAGAGTTTGCTGAGCAGATGGAACAGCAGCGCGCCACCTGATGGGCTGAACGGTAGATATCCGAGCTCGTCGAGGATGATGAGATCGAGGCGCAGCAAGCGCTCAGCGAGCTGGCCGGCCTTGTTCATGACCTTTTCCTGTTCGAGGGCGTTGACCAGGTCGACCGTGGCGAAGAACCGGACCTTCTTGCGGTGATGCTCGACGGCCTGGACGCCCAGCGCAGTGGCGATATGGGATTTCCCCGTGCCAGGACCGCCGATCAGCACGACGTTATCACCGCCATCGATAAATTCGCCGCCATGCAGTTGCCGGACCATAGCTTCATTGACCTCGCTTGAGGCGAAGTCGAACCCGGCCAGATCCTTGTAGGCCGGGAACCGGGCTGCCTTGATCTGGTAAGCGATCGAGCGGACCTCCCGCTCAGCCATTTCGGCCTTCAGCAGTTGGGAGATGATCGGCACGGCAGCGTCGAAGGCTGGGGCACCTTGCTCGATGAGGTCTCCGACTGCCTGGGCCATGCCATACATCTTGAGCGCCTTGAGCATGACGACAACAGCGGCGCTGGCAGGGTCATGACGCATGGCGCAGCCCTCCATTACGGAGGGCGTCATAACGCCCGACATCGGCGAGTGGCTCCTGGGCAAGACGCAGTGCCTGGGGCGCATCGATCGGGGGCGCGGGAGGCGCCTTACCGTCAGTCAGACGGTGCAGAAGGTTGAGAACATGAGTCTTGGTAGCGACGCCTGCCTCAAGCGCCAGTTCGACCGCGCACAGCACCGCCTGCTCGTCATGCTGCAGCACGAGCGCCAGGATCTCGGCCATCTCCCGATCACCGCCGGGGCGCCGCAGAAGCTGGCTTTGTAGCTGTTTAAAGGCCTCTGGCAACTGCGTGAACGGCGCACCATTGCGCAGCGCGCCCGGCTTGCGCTGGATCACCGCCAGATAATGCCGCCAGTCATAGATCGTCCGCCCGCCACTGTGGTGAGATCGCTCAATGATCCGGTTATGCTCACACAGGATCTGCCCCTCGGCGGCGACCACGATCCGCTCAGGATAGATCCTGACACTGACCGGGCGGTTGGCGAACGAGGCGGGCACGCTGTAGCGGTTGCGCTCGAAGTGGATGAGGCAGATCGGCGACACCCGCTTGGTGTGCTCGACAAAGCCATCAAATGGCCGCCCCAACTGCATCAGGTTGCCGACCTCCCCAGCATGAACATCGGCAACTGTGCCGGGCAAGCTGCCATGCTGGATATCACCCCATTGCGCGATACACTGTTCCTCGAGCCAAGCGTTGAGCGCATGGATATCCGGGAAGCTCGGCAAACGCTGCCACAGTCTGCGCCGCGCATCCTGAACGTTCTTCTCGACCTGTCCCTTCTCCCACCCTGATGCTGGGTTACAAAACTCAGGCTCAAACAGATAATGGCTGGCCATCGCTGCAAACCGGGCGTTGACCTGTCGCGCCTTGCCGCTACCGATCCGGTCAACCGCGGTCTTCATATTATCGAAGATCCCGCGTTGCGGAACCCCGCCAAGAACGCGGAACGCCTGGGTCAGCGCGTCGAACAGCATCTCGTGGGTCTGGAGCGGATAGGCCCGCACGATGAAGGCCTTGCTGTGCGACAGCTTGGTATGCGCCGCCTGTAACTTGACGCGCTCGCCACCAAGAATGGCCCAGTCTTCACTCCAGTCGAACTGAAATGCCTCACCGGACTGGAAGACCAACGGCACGAATGTTCCGCGCCCGCTGGTCTGCTGCTCAATCTGCCGGCCAGCCTTCCAGGCCCGCACAAACGCCGCGACACGGCCATAGGACCCATCATAGCCCAAAGACACCAGATCGGCGTGCATCTGCTTGGCTGTGCGCTTCTGTTTGCGCGACTTGCCGGCCTCGATCCGCAGCCACCCCGACAGCTTCTCAGCATAGGGGTCCAGCTTGCTCGGTCGGTCGGGAATCTTGAACTGCGGTTCTACCGTGCCCGCGCGCAGATACTTGCGGATCGTGTTGCGCGACAATCCTGTGCGCCGCTCAATCTCACGGATCGGCATCTTCTCCCGAAAGTGCCAACGCCGGATTACACTCAATAGCGCCATGTAGATCACTCCTTGATCCCCCGCTGCAATCAGCCAGGGGAAGGTCAGAACATGGGTCACTTCTCAGTGGAAATTTATGCCCCTCCCGGGTCACATCTCAGTGGAAATCAACAATCGGGGCACATACGGGCATTGGGAAGGTGATCTGGTGTTGTTCAGCCGGGAATACGGCAAAGCCAACCTAACGTCGCTGATCGAACGGCGGAGCCGCTACGCGGTGCTGATCCGAAAACCGAGCCGTCACTCGGTCGGCGTGATCGATGGCGTCCAGCGGGAGCTACGCGCCCTTCCCGCCCACTTACGACGCAGCATCACTTTTGATCGCGGCAGGGAGTTCTCGCGCTACCCGTTGCTTAAACAAGCCCTCGGTATCGAGAGCTTTTTCTGTCAGCCCTCGGCACCATGGCAAAAGGCAGCGTCGAAAACAGCAACGGCCGCATCCGCCGGTTCTTGCCGCTAGGCACCGACCTCGCCTTATTATCTGACGAGGAGCTCGGCGCCGTCACCGAGCGAATGAGCCACACGCCACGCAAGTGCCTCAATTGTTGCAGCCCCCTTGAAGTGTTCGCAGCTCAGGCTGAGGCGACTGGCAGCGGAGGTGGAATTTTATTGCCTGGATCTGGGGCAAGCCCCAGAACAAGGCAAGGTAGATGGCGTTAGGAATACACGGCAGTTTTTGCAGAAAGTCGCACTTCGATATGGAACCCTCACTTATCCGAAGCCCGGATCGAGCCCACCTTGTGGGCAGCTATGCCCTGGAATCGTCCGGCGACCGCCGCCGCCGAAGGTCGGTCACCGCCTGTAGCCGCGGAAGCCCTTGCGCGGTTTAGGTGGCGTCTTGGCCGCTCGTTGCGGTTGCGGCTTGTTAGATTTGACGAAGCCGCGAGCGAGCCGTTCGATCGCGACCTGGTGAACGGAGAGCAGGCGCTTGCGAATAAATCTTGCGGAAATGGTCGGCAAAAATCCTCCGTAGTTCGAACCATGTGTCACGCGCGTGCCGTCAGGAATTTCTTCGAGGGAGTACCACTGCTCAATCGTAAAAAGGCCGGCGATGCCGAACTTGAAGGCGAAGTTCGAAGACGGCTCCATCTGCGTAACTGTCACCTCAGTTTTCCAGCCCCGCGGCGCGTCGGACTTGTTCCGAAAGGAGAAACCCATCTCGCCTCCCAGGATAGCTACGCCCTCCATTTCGACATAAGGGTGCCAATTGCGATAGCGCGCGAAGTTCATCAATACCCGCCAGACTCTTTCCGGCGACGCTGCGATATCGACCTGTGCATGCACCGAAATCATTGAACCTCCGTTCAAATGTTAGCTGGTCGCGCGCCAGCTCTGGCGCGAGCGATCACTCCCATGTCCATTCTATAGCGCGCCCGACACGCCCGCCACCACGCAATCGATCTGCCGAGGACTGAATGAACCGGCACGTTCGCCAGCTTGTCCGTCAAGAAGCGCGCGAGCCTGTCGAACGCCATGGTGTAGGCCAAGCGCGCCGTCAGCATATCCTGGCTCGATAGGGCTTCACGACGCTGGCGATTGACAGTGAACATCGCGTCGGGATCATCGGACATCCGGACGGCATGGGTGAACCGGCCGCCAATCCGTGAGCACCCGCACGCGATCGACGGTCGACACCTGGTCGGATATGATTTCGGATCCGGTCCCAAGGCACCCCAACACGGTTCGGATACAAGCGGCGTGGATAGGGTCCATACAACGCCATGCTTCAATGATGTCCTCTATCCAACGCGCTGGGTTGGTGGTGAGCATGAGAGCGTTCTTCGCGCGCCGGTTCAGATCGACATTGTGCGACAGCGAACCAGCGAAATCCGAATTGCCGAACAGTCGCTTCAACCAGCGCAGAGAGCGGGGCAAGCGACGTCGAATATCGAGATTGTAACCGCAACTTGGAGATGTCGCTCCCCGCAAGTTAGAGATGACTCTCGCGGGCGTCGGCGAGACAGCGATGTTCCGTCTTCGCCTGCCGCTTGGCAGGTGGGGAGTTGGCACAGATAATCTCGATGTTAAAGTCGTGCAACGCGCGGCCCAAACTGCGGTCTGCCGTCCCCACGCTTTGAACTGGCGTGAGCCAAGACGACGTTCGCACTTGGGGACTGTGATGCGCGTCGGTACGGTGCGCTCCAGACAGACCCGAAGGCGCAAAGCCCTTTTAAAACCGAAGTTTGAGTTCAGTAGCGAATTGCAGGCGCAAGACATACGCTGAGAGAGCTCGCAGCGATGACCCATTCCATTTCGAACAACGCGTGGGCAAATCAGAGGAACAGGCAGCATGAAGTAGGTCGAGGGTGGCAACCTCGACGCACGACAGCTGGTCAGAGTGCCTTATCCTCGACCCGTGAGGGCAAATGCACCACGCTGCGATCTGCTTGAAAAAGTCGTCCAGCGGCACGGCCAGCATATCGCCTCCCACGGGAGCGAGCCGCCCGTGAAGTCCGGGAAGCGTCGCAGCGTTCTCAGCACGAAGCAGCTTCCACAGGCGCGAGGCGCCAATAATAAGTTTGTCTGCCGGGCTAAGTTCGCCCAAACCTCTTCGGCCGCATCGCGCACTTTGAATCATCCATACCTTTCGCATGCCTCCCGGACAGCCAAAATGCGGAAGCTTTAAAAGCCGGACCAGCTTTGCTGCCCACGTTCGAGGGTTCGCCGTCCATCTGCTCGAAAACCCAGCGGCTGTATTCCCTTTCCAAATATGGCCCGCTAGTATGACGTCAGCGTGAACCGGAGATTACGTCGTTTTAATCATTGAGTTTAACCGAAGCCGCCTTCCATTCACAGCGAAGCGATCAAGCCCATCGATAGCCTGACGCACACGTCAAAATTAGCCTGACCAGTCATTAGTTTGGGGGCGGTCAGCCGAGGAGGCCAGAAAAATACCAGCGGGGCATCGCCGCGGTCCGCATCAATGCGCAGCCACAAGCTCGACAACGCGAGCGCTGAATGCCTGTGACTTCACGGTCGATGTTACCATCCGGTCGGTGAGAGCCAGTCGCACAATCCGCTATCCAAGCCTCTTTAACCATGTCGTTTCCTCGCTGATAGCTGTGCCCGACACACACGTTTTCGAAACTTTAGCAAGGGGCCCTTCGGTGCAAACTTCAATCCCGCCGGCATGTCCTGCTTGGTTTCTTATATTGTTGCAGAACTATCGTTTTATTGTTGACCGTCGCCGTAGCCTCATCGCCAACAAATGGCATTCCAGGCGCCGGTGCAGTCATCCGGGCGGGCGCCGCTGCCTTGGATCCGCGAAGGTCGAGGGTCGTGCCGTCACTCATGAAATCGATGAAAACCAGGCTGTTGTCATTGCACCGGTAGGTATGACTTGCTGAGATCGATGGCGGGAGCGATGGCGTGCTGCCAGCGCCAGACGCCTTGTCCGTCGGAATCTCGTTGCCCTTGTTTGAACAGGCGGGCAATGCAAGCAACGCAAGGCACAAGACGAGCAAGTTTGCGCGGCGTGTACTCCGCGCGCTGTAATTCATATTCCCTAAATCGGACGACATAGTCTGACTCCTGATGATAGTTTGCGAGCATGACCAGATCGTCATGAACATCGCTGCCCGATGAGAGATACCGCAGCGAGAAGTGCGGAAAAACCCCCTGCCGCGCCGAGCAAGCCAAGTCTCGGCCCGAGATCGGCTTCGAATGGTCCATTCTTTTGGATGGTAATTACCGATACGACGATGCCAGCTATGAAATATCCGGCAATGAACTCCAAAGTTCCCGCAGCAAAAGTCGCCGCCCACCATGACACACACGGCGAGCCCTCTCGGCCCTGGCCGGAAAGTGAGAAGATAATAATCGCAAAGAGAATGGCGAACAATAGCCTGCGAAAAAGCATAATACGGCGCAGTAGCACCGCTTGCCAATAGGATCGCCCGCGTGCTCGCTCGCCGTCTGCCATGATCTCACGGGTGCGGTCCGCCTCCCCCGAATGATTCTGAGATCGTCTCATCGACGCAAAAACTGCGCAAGCCGACATCTGAAACCATCCTCTGGTCGCTGCCGAGGTGGTTCCACCAAAACGGATATAAAAAGCGCGGCCGAGAAAATTTCAGGCATATGAGGCTGGTTCCACTGAGCAGCCGCCAAAAGCCCAAGGCGCAAATTTCGCCGTGGGTACAGCCAGGGGAGCCAGTACCCACGGCGTGGCCCGTGCGGCACAGCGGAGTAGCCTTTCCAGTGGCCTCTTTCTCGCTGTGCCGGCAGGAGCCAAGCGGAATCGCGTGTCAAATCGAGGCCAAACGACTGGGCGATGCGTCCCAATGGCCTGGCCTCGTCGTCTAAAAAATCGCGAGGCCGCGCGCGCAATAAAAGGCGCGATGGAGATCGCCCGCGGCGTGTACTGAACCGTTTCAATGCGCGCACGCGGGACGGTATCATTGACCTGGCTCGCTTTCTGTTTGCGGCTTGGCCGCTTTTTTTAGAGGACGCGAGCTGCGAAGCGTAAGGAAGGTCATCAGGCTGAGAAATGCCGCGATATCGTAGAGCCCATATCCCACTGCAGCGCCCAAGGCGCCAGTAGCCCAAAGGCTTGCCGCGGTCGCCGTGCCAGAAGCTTGACCCCCATGCTTGAGGATCGCGCCTCCACCGATGAACCCAACGCCGGTGATCAAGCCCTCTAGAATTCGGGCTTGACCGGTCGACTCCCTGCCAAGCACGGCGATTGCGATCAGCACGAAGCCGCAGCTCGCTACTGCCACCAACGGAAAGGTACGAATACCAGCGCTACGCTCTTCTCTTTCCCGGTCCCACCCTATCGGAAGAGCCAAGCCATAAGCGGCGCCGAGATTGATGAGATGGGAGCCAATCTCGTAAAGAGAGCTAGGCGCGATACGCATAGGACCCGTCCGCTCCATCTTCAGTTGCAAGGCGGACGACGGATCTCCGGGCGATTGAAAGATTGGCCCGCTGTCGAGCTCGGCTTGGCTTCAGCATATCATTCTTCGCCATCAAGGGTTTTCCGCACCATATGGAACTCCCGCTCCCGGCGTCTCTGGCGTGGTCAAGAGCGTTGACGGCTCCTCACCAAAATCTGAGGCCGGCTGGTCGTTGAGAACAGGCCCAATCTGCGATCTGGACAAGCCCCTAGTACCGATGGAACTGACAGGAGCGCTCTCGCGATCCTCAAGCACGGGCGCAAAAAGTGCACCGCCAAATAGGCCGAGCTCTCTGGCTTCTGCCCGACCCATCGCCGCCAGAAGTGCAAATGCCGCGACATACGCATCGCGTTGCGCGGTCACGAGCTGGACTTGGCTGTTGAGCAGTTCCTGCTCGGCGTTGAGTACATCTAGAACGTTTCGGTTGCCCACACTATTTTCCGCGCGGACGCCCTCCAGCGCTAGTTCATTCGCAGAGACTGCCGTGCGTGAAGACACAATCACCGCCTGTGTAGCGCGATGTCGGGAAAATGCCGCGCGAGCATCCGCAACGACGCGGCGCTCTACCAGGACGATCTGCTCGAGCGTCTGACTGGACAATGCCTGCGCGCGTCTCACCTGTGCGGCGGGCAATCCACCTTGGAATAGCGGAATTGTCGCTGAAAGACCGACGGTGGCGGTCCGCTGCGATTGTTGGAAAACCCTTCCTGGCACTGAGCTATCGAGAGAACCAAGATAATTGTTGTAGTTACCGCTGCCGATCGCAGAGAGTCGCGGTGACCGCGCTGCTGCCGCCACCCGAATATCAAAGCGCGCGGCATCGGAATCGGCTTTTGCCGCAACGAGTTGGGGATTATTTGCCAATGCAATATCGACTGCAGCGGCCGAGGTAGCCGGCAGACCGGGCAATTCGGGGGGCTGTTCCAGAGACCGCGCAGGCAAGCCGACAAATCGAAGGTAATTTTCAAGGCTTGCATCGAGTTGCGAGCTTACTAATTCGAGCTGGCCTCGGGCAAGCGCGAGCCGCGCTTGGGATTGGGCGACGTCCGTCCGCGTCAGGTCGCCGATCTCAAACCGGTCGCGAGATGCTTGGAGGTTGGTTTCAAGCACCCTGACATTGCGCGCATTGAAATTGACGATCGCGGTATCACGAATGACGTCCATATAGACCGACACTATGGCGGTGAATAGATCCGCTTCGCTGCTTCGAAGATTGGCTCGCCCGGCCTCAACCCGCGCATCGGCAGCTCTTATGGCGTTGCGAACGCGTCCGCCCTGATACAGTGGGAATGAGAGGTTGGCACTGCTGCTGACGGCTCGCAGCGGTGCAGAAAAGCTGTTTGCTGATCTGACCAGGAATTCTTGGTAGTCGGCCGTGGCACTAAGCGTTGGTCGCGCTGCTGCCTTCGCGATCGGAACCCCCTCGTCAGTTGCACGCAGGCCGGCCCGAGCGCCGGTCAGAGACGGATTGGTGCGATAGGCAGCTACCAGCGCCTCTCTCAGGGTCTCGGCATTGCTCGGTGCGGCGCCCAATAACGATGACAGAAGGAGAAGCTGAATTCTCGTGCGCTTTCTCATCGCCCTCCCCTCGCAGGCTGCGGGCTGGCAGCTCGGTCGTGGCGACAATGGAGACCGGTCGGGGTGCCACGGGCATCACCATCAGATTTGTGCGGTTCCGGGCGATAGCCGCTCTCACGCACGCGCAACGCGGTCTGTGACAGAGACCGCCAGAGGACTCTTCTCATGATGGGGCGATTTTGATCACGTGTCGCCTGGACCCCAGTTTCCCTGCCGGAGTAGCAACGAGAACGACATGTGAGCGCTTTTCTGGCATTGGCCGCCGCGTCGTAGGATTTCAATGTAACCAGACCCCCTGTCATTGCTTTGCGCCATCAAGCAACCGACGCTCCGCACGCCATTGATCCCGGCTACGTCGATAGCAGCCAGTTTGCCCTCCAGACCCGACCGGCGAGCAGCTATCAGGCCTTCCGTTGCGGCTCGCCGCGTCTAGCTCCTGGACGCGGCTGCCCCACGCTTCTTCCAGCCGGACGATCTGACTTTTGCGAAGTCGCGATGGAATACGATAGCGTTCGGATTCCGGCTGGCGCCCACAAACGACGATCACGCTGTCGCCAGCTTCAGGCGAACGTGGGCAAGGATCTTCGCCATAGACTTCCAGCGACACAATCCGATCAGGCGGAGATGCTTGTCCCCCGACGCTGAGCGCGATGGCCACAAACCCTGCAAGGCACCCTGCGCTGGCACGGGTACGGCGATCCATTGAACCGGCATCCTTCCTCCCGACGCAAAGGTCGATGAGGAGCTATTGCGTGGCAGCTTATCGCTATCGTGACGCGAAGATTACATGAATTTTAGAATGTAAAACTGGTGCGTTTAACGATGGTGCGGGGGAAATCTCCATCTACAACATATCGAAGGTTTCGAAGGCTGGGTCGCTGCTGTTGAACGGAACTCAGAGCAACCGCTGCCGGTGTTCGAAAGACGGTTTGCGTCAGGGCTTCAAAGGTTCATCACGGGAGAGAACGATGCCCTTGCGGCGGACGTCGATATTGGTTTCGAGCGCTATTTTGAGCGTGTCGCTTAGTGGCTGCGTCGGCACAGCGCAGCGGCCGGCTTTCACCTATTATCAGGTATCGTGCAAAACTCCCGGAGCGGTCGCAGCCAAATTGTTGCCGCCTGGAGTTAGACCGGAGGCCGAAATCGGCCCGAATCCATCGCCCGATCCTCTGGCGCAAACCACCGGGTCGGAGGATGCTGCGACCTGCGTGATACCGGTCGCCAGGTCCAACTCCAGCTACTATCCCGGACGTCTTTACGGTCGGAGCCTTTATGGAGTTGGAAGATTCGGGCTATTTGGTCTTGGACGTCATGGAGTGCGGCATGGCGGACCGAGCCACGCTATCTCGGGTCATGGCGCAGCCGGACACGGCGGGGGACATCGTTCCGGAGGCGCGCATCATGGAGGCCGCCACTAACCGACATCTTTTAACGCTTCTCGTTGGGAGATCGAGCGTCGACGCGCCACAAGGCGGACTGCATGGAGAGCGCCCCATCCAAAGCTACTGATGTGGTAGCGCTTGAGGGAACGATGCCAATGACAAGGTCGCAAAACTTTGAGGATATATTTGCATGGCTGCGACGATTCCGTACATGAACGATTTGCAGATCCACTACGCCTCCATGGCCGCTGCAGTGGAACCGCGGTCAACCATGTCGCTTGCAGAGCCGGGTTTCCAATGAAACTGCTCCTTATCGAGGACGATCTGCCGACAGCCGGTTACGTCTGCCAAGGCCTTGTTGAGCTCGGTCATGCCTGCGACCTTGCGTCGACCGGCTTGGATGGACTGACGGCGGGGCTCACTAAAGACTATGATGCGATCATTCTCGATCGCAATCTGCCGCTCATGGATGGCCTGTCGGTGCTTGAGGCGCTTCGCGCTCAGGGCCACAAGACGCCGGTTTTGATTTTGAGCGCGTTGGGCCAAGTGGATGATCGCATCAAAGGCCTCAATGCGGGGGGCGATGATTATCTCACCAAACCTTTCTCATTCCAGGAACTGGTGGCAAGGCTTGCGGCTATCGTTCGCCGGGTAGAGGGCGTCGCGACACCGCCGCGGACTCGGCATATCGCCGATTTGGAGTTGGATTTACTCACCCGGGTCGCCCGGCGCGGCGAGCGACGCATTGAACTCTCCAACAAGGAATTTCAGCTCCTCGACTATTTTCTTCGACATATCGGACAGGTAGTCACGCGAACGATGTTAATCGAAGCGGCTTGGGACTACAGCTTCGATCCAGGGACCAATCTCGTTGACGTTCATATCAGTAGGCTGAGAGCCAAGTTGGACGGCGATGGCGAAGCGCCGCTGCTCCACACAGTCCGAGGCGCAGGCTACAGACTCGATGCGAACTAGGCCTTCGCACGCCCGGACAGCGACGTTTCGCGGTGCGCTGTGGGTGACGGTCGCCATTTTGCTGGCGACCGTAACGGCGCTTACCCTTCAATATGCGCGTACATTCAGTGTGCTGGAGGCCGAATCCCGTCACCTCGTTCAAACAGAAGTCACCGGGCTCATGGATCGCTATCGCGCTGGCGGCATCGCGGAAGTGAAACGCTTTATCTCGCAGGCGCGCTCGCGGGTCGACCGGAGCGATTCAATCTATTTGCTCGAGAGTGCCGACAAGGTAATTGTAGCAGGCGATCTGAGCGAATGGCCGGTTGGCGTTGATAAACCGGGATGGCAGGCTTTCACTCTTCCCGCGCGTGGCAACGACGTGCTCTTCAAACGGCGGGTAGAGGCCGAGCTTCTCACAATCGGACCCGGATACCGGCTTCTCGTCGGACACCTGTCGGATGGCCGTGAGCAACTTCGTGCACGCTACCTGGAGGCGCTCGCATGGTCAGTCGCGGTAACGGCCCTCGTGGGATTAATGCTAGGCTGGCTGATCAGTCGGCGCGCGTTGCGCTTCGTCGAACGCGCCTCGGCAACTGGTGAACGGTTCCTGGCCGGTGGGCTCGACGAGCGCCTGCCGGTGACCGGGCGCGGCGATGAGTATGACAGACTCGCCGAAGTTGTGAACGCCTGCTTCGAGGAAGTGGAGCGGATGGTTGCAAGCCTGCGCGCCGCAACGGATGGTTTGGCGCACGATCTGAAAACTCCGCTGACCCGCATGAAAGTAAGGGCGGAGCTCGCTATGCTAAGAAGTGCCCCGGCGGGGCCTGAGTTTTTAGCGGCTACGACGCGCGATATCGACGCTCTCCTGAAGTTGATCAACGGCCTTCTCGCGCTGGCGCGTGTCGATTCTCTTACAGCCGATATGCTGCAACCGCTTGACCTTGCAGATATTGCGCGCGAAGCAATCGAGTTGTACGATCCGGTTGCGGAGTCGGCAGATCAAAATCTGATGGGCGAGTTGCGTTCCGCGCCAACGACCGGAGCACCATCGCTTCTGGTCCAGGCCACCTGCAACTTGATTGACAACGCGCTAAAACACGCTCCGAACAGCGGCGCAATCGGCATCAAGACCGATATTCTGGACGGAAAAGCAGCCCTCACCGTAACGGACAACGGTCCGGGCATAGAGGCCGCGCAACGCAACCGTGCAACGGACCGTTTGGTGCGGCTTGATGCGAGTCGGTCGACTGAAGGAAGCGGGCTTGGGCTTTCGATCGTGGCGGCGGTTGCTCGGGCGCACGGAGGTTCGATTGTGCTCGAGGATAACTCGCCAGGCTTGCGTGTCTCCATGCGGCTACCGCTGAACAACGAAGCACAACGTCCGCACAGGATAACTAAGCGCGATCCGGGAAGGCCAGTTAGCGGGGTCTGATGTGTCATCGTCCGATTCCGAGCGGAGCGGATGGCAATCACACCATCAATTCAGGTCATGTCAATTCACATAAGGGATATAGTTGCGATAGACGGAAGGGACCAGAATCCTCGCATCTGTGGAGGCGTTGGTAAAGGAGTTCTCGGACCTGGTGGCACGGCACGACGCCAGGCAAGCTATCTCGATTGCGCGGTACTCGAATTCGCGCTTGTTCAGACTTTGCGATCTATCCAATGGCCGTAAGAGGAGACAGAGATGGGTGAACATAGGCGTGATGACCGCTTGCCTCGCGGCGGTTATGGCGAGCACCAGTTTTCCGACCAGTGGGCGGGCCGCCCGATGGCCGGGGATCCAGCACGTCGACTGATGCGGCCCATATCTTGGATCGGCATACTGGCTGGGCTTTTGGTGTGGTCTCTGCTCGCCTGGATTGGCTACGCCTTTGTCGATCCCATCCTCTCCTGGTTTGCGACCAATGCCGGCTTGTTGGCGGACAGCGGGAAGAATCTGGCCACGGTCGCCGGGGCCGGCAAGGGCGTCGGCAGCGTCGTTGACAATCTTAACGTCAACGGTTTTTCGGGTCAGGCCATAGCTTTGCTGCGAGTAGTTCTGAAACCGGCGATTATTGTGCTCTGGGTGATCGGAGCCCTCGCCCTCATTGCCGCCCCCCTAGTTCTTCCGAGAATCGGGCGAATGCTAGGCCGCCGCCGACACTGATCGCTCCCCGGCCGGTCTATACCCGGTTTGGTAGCGCATTCGAGAGATTGGAAGGCCTTTCGGGACAACACGTTGCACTCTGGTGCGCCGGACATCATCAGTTAGTTAGGCCTCCTACTCTGGCTCTGAAAATCGGAAATAATGTGCGAATCAACCGAGAAGGACTTTCCGACAGGAGTTCGGTAAGTACGCGAATATTTATCTTGTCTGCGGCGATATTTGTGACCTCGCTCACTGTATTTATTGGCTATTCTGTTTCAGCTTCTAAGGAACATTCGAAATGGGGTGTCGCCACATTGAGATTATCAATACCGCCGGGTGGCTCACAAACGGTAAATGCCTATATGGAAGCGGGTGATCGACTGGATCTTTCCTGGACCGCAAACGGCGTGCATCTTGGCTATGAATACCAGTTGATCGAAGGGCATAATGATGCGGTTTTAGGAGCAGGGCTGTCGGACGAAGGCGGCAAGCGCTTCAATGCCGATCACGGTAGTCTCTATGGCGTGGCGTTTCAAAATCATTCTACGAATAATGCGAGGGTGGTCGTACGAGCGACAGGAAGCTTCGAGTTTTTCAAGGAGATGTCCTACCCACCTGATGCCCAGAAAATTGCTAGCCTGGCGCCTCATCGCCATTGATTTTTTAAATTCCGTTTCCCAGTACGATCAATGGCTGGTGGCAAGGCTTGGTGCGCGGCCTTTCGATTGGCTGGTGCGGGCCAAGTTATGTCGTTGAACCTCGCGTTATGGCGCTCGGACAGGCACAAAAAACAGCGGGCCGGAAAAGGTAATCTGGCTTTCGCGGTCCTCTCACCTCGATGCGCTCATCGGCAAGCCCCGTTTCTGAAAGCGCGCGGTCGATGGCCGCACGGAAGCACAACTACTCAGCACCTCGCACAGCTTGGCGATAGAAGTGGACGTACGGAGGTCCGAGGAACTGGCGCTAATAATACACGCCCGCCCATACTAGGCTACACTCTCTGATCGCAAATATAACTGCCATTCATTTGCCGGGTTCACGACTTTAGCCAATCGAGGAGTTCGGGGACGAGCAACTCGGCATTGAGTTGGTCGTCGGACAATTCGACGAACGAATCCAGATCGCGTATGATTACGACACCGGTATTTTTGAACCGTGCAGCGAGCGTTCGCAGGAACCCGAAATCTACGTCGTGCTCGCATGCGCCCATGAACAGAAAGTAGACTTGATCGCCCCGTTGCTCGGATTCTTCGAGGACTTTGATCGTGCGCGCATGATCGGCCGGGTCGTTCTCGCCGTCCGTTACAAAGATCACGATTGACCGCTTCCTAGCGCGGATCACCGGGTCCGTGGCAACGCCGAAAAAGCGGCTGAGGAAGCCGCCTCTTTCCGGCTCCGCCGTTAGCCAGCCAAAATGTTGGAGATTGCGTTCGAGCACATAGCTGTACGTCGTCCCGCCATTCCAGCCGGGCACTTGGTCAATTACGTTGCGAACAATGTACCCTTCGGAATCGTCGGGTGTCACGGTGCCAACGTGATGGACGCTGTGCTTACCGTCGCTGAAGGTAAAAACATCAATCCGACCATCGGGGTCCAGTTCCATACCGTAGGGCACGAGCCGGGCGATCAACTGGCTGGTTGTTCCCTCTTCATGCTCGTGCTCAAAGGAGCCGGATACGTCCATGTCAAAGATGAGTTCTGCTTTCACGTCGTGGGCGATACCCGCCTTGTCGAGGGAGAGGCGTAACGCGCGCGCGGACTTTTCCAGATTCAGTTGCAGGGCCACGGTGCTCGATCCTCATGCTTTGAGTTGTTGAAGGATGGTACGGAGCTGAAATTGAAGTTCAGTCGCCTGAGTGGGGGTCGGTTGCCGGCTGGCGGGAGAAGCGACGTTCAGCGCGGCGATAGCGACCAGCCAGCCCGGCAGCGTCACGAGCACCACGTTCTGAATCGCCGCGACCAAGCTTAGTGGTTGCTCCGCCTGGCTGTCGCGCAACGAGGCGCTGTTCCGGATTTGCAGCGCCGTTTGGGCAAGACTCATGCTGCGTTCCAGCAGGCGCCGTGACAACTCGGGTCGGTCATTGACAAGATGTTCGGACAGGAAGGCAGCCGCAAGGCCCGCCGCCTCTATATCTTGCCAAGCTGCATCGAGGCGGCGCGATTGCTCGTCGAATGAGGCCTTGAGTGCAAGGAGCGGCTCGAGAGTCACGTTGGTCAGCCGGACCAGCTGTTCGAGTTCGACTCGCGCGGCCTCAAGTTTGCCAGCTGTATCGATCCGGCCGCCGCCGAACAGGCGACCGAATAAACCAGGCGACAGACCAGAACCGCAGACCGCCTCCAAGTCGATCGTGTCGAGCAGCCCGGCGATTCGAACTAAATAGCGGCGCGCTCTGATGAGCACCTCTGCCTGTGATAGCTCCAGCGTAGTTGAGACGAGTTCGGCATAGTCTTGCTGAGCCGCATGGCCCCACATCGTGACTTGCCGGTCGCGCGCGCCTTCCGGAACGAAGCTCCTGACCAGCCGAACCGCTTTTCCCGACACTGCTGGCGCTACACCAGGGAAAAGACGTTCAATATCGGCCGAGACGACAACGATCCGTTTACGCTCGACGCCGGGGATCGCCGTTGGCGCGGTGATGACGCGGCCCGGCTTCCCGCTTTGCGGATGCTCCACAGCCAGAACGGCGGGCTTGGTCCCACCCGTCCCTTCCTCGCCGCTTTGCGCATTAACGTTTTGGCTGCTAGAAGCGCGCCGCGTCCTGTCCACTTGCCTAATAATCGTCGGACGCAGTCTGCCCGGCGGTTCCTCAGTGCCGGACTTTCCGCTCGGAGCCGGGTCGTCACCCATCTGTCGGATCAAGAGAAGTGCGCGAGGACATCGTTGAAGGTCCCGTTAAAACCGCGGCCCACAGCCGCATATTCCCATCCGTCGGGACCGAGCAGGATGCTGCCGAGCTGGACGACGTTAAAATCCTTGAATTCGGACGATAGCTGATAGGCACCAAGTTCCCGCCCGGTATCGTCCGACAGCGTAATGGTGCAAACGTCGATGTCGCCAAAGGCGGGTTCATCTTCTTCAGCCTCGCCGGTGTCGTGGCCGCCGCCATGTTCCGCGTCGTGGACCGTTACCAGGATCGGAATCTCGTTTACCCCGTCCGGCAGTTTCGAACCGTCAACGATAATCGATTCGCTGTTGTTTTGTACCCGCATGTCGCCGCTGTGAGAGAGCCCGCCACCGGGTGTTTGAAAAGACCCGTCCGGATTTGCGGCCAGCGCGCCACCGCGCGGGTTCATCCGCTTTGTATTGTAGGTGGAGAGTACGCTGGCGAGTTCGGTCACCTTGGCCCCGTCTCCATCGTTGCGCGCCTCGAGCGCGTGCACGTCGACGTCATCGGCATGATCGGCATCGCACCGCCACTCGACCTTTGCGGTGAACCGGGCGCCCTTGTTTAGCGAAAGCTGAAGCTTCGGGGTCGCGGTGCCGGGCTTGTCGAGGGAAAGTGTCAACATGGTCGTGCGGATCCTCGTACAACAATCAGCGTGGGAGATGACGGTCTCTATTTCTGCGAGAGGGTAGCAAGTTCCCGCCGGGCGTCGGCAAATTTTTGACGAGCGATCTCGAATTTCTCATCGGTGGTCTTTCTCGCAGCCTCGACCAACCCGTGGATCTCCTTCGTAGTGACGATGATTGACTCAATCTGCTGCGCCTGCGCGACGCGGTTTTCACCGGGGGCCAGCGCAGCCGCCACGGCCACGTCCTTGAGGGCCCGACCGCGAAGTTCGGTGAGTTGCCGGTCGAGTTTGGCTTGGCGCCCGGCAATCTGTTGCACACTTTTGACCGCGAAGGCGCCGTGGATCGACAGCAGCGTCATCTTGATCGATGCAAAACGCGACGCGACTGTTGTGGCCGTCTCCTGCAACGTCGCCACGCCCGCCTGCTCGATCTGCTGAATAACCAGCTGATCAGCAGGTAGCCGCGTATAGCTTCCCTCAAGCGCTAGCGCGCGGCTTTCAAGAAGCCGCAGCTTGTCCGTTAATTCCAGAACGCGACCTTGGGCGACGGGATCAGCGGGATCGAGCGCGGCCTTCTCACCTGCGACATAGGCTTGGGCCTTTTCAAGCAACGCCCGGGCAACGCCCGCTGCCACGGTGAAGTCGTCGAAATGCGTGCCATAGCTTCGCTTGAGTGCTTCGAGCGCCTGCAACTCGACAAACAGCTTCTGCATTTCCATGGATAGCGCGCTTTCCAGCTTCGTCATCTCGTCAGCCAGTGTCTTTGTCCGTCCAGCGATAAGGTCGCCGATCGCTGTCAACAGTTCTTCGGCGAGTTGATCGGGCCGCTTGCCGCGAAGCCGGCCGAGCAAGCTGCCGATCAATCCGGGTTTTTCGCCGTTCTGTACTTTGTCCAGAATCTCCGGAAGGTCGGCGTCTTCCACTCCCTTTTCGAGCCGCCCGAAGAGCGCGAACACAGCCGCCGCGGAGTTTTTATCGAGCCGGGCGAGGAAGCCGTCGAGCGTGCGCTGGAGCGCCTGCTCCGCATCGAGCCCGAGTCTGATCATGTCGCCTGACGGCATTGTGGCGAAGTCGATCTGCGCAATCCTCTTCTGCGCGTCTAGCAATTGTTCGGGACGAAGCACGATAGCGCCGGTCGCCAGTGGAACTACCCCAACGGGTGCCGTGGGTTTGAAGCTGTCTGCGGTCGGAATGGACCCGATGGTCGTGGGCTTCATAGTCTCTCCCTTCGCCATGCGTTCCGGCGCGGCTTGTCAAAATTAACCGGCGTCCATGAGACGGTGGCACAAGCCGCCTGGGCGGAGGCAACCCTAACACTGACGTTCGATACTCGAAATCTGGCCCTAACGCCACAATGCGGGAGCGTTGACATAGAGTACAGCGTAACCAACGAGAAGTGCCCCCCATCCCTCTCATGGCCGCCGAAAATCGATGATTCATCAAACCATTGCGCGGAGGCGGTGCCGCCGGCCAGCCAGCGTCGTTGCGGAGCATGCCGGCCGGGGATCGTCGCCAGCGGTGCTCCGTCCAAGACGAATCGCCGCGTCGCGCCCTGGCGAGCTGATCAGCGCCGCGATGACAACGGTATCTGGACCGCTGTCTTCACCGACCGGCCTTTGTCGGCCGCTAGTCAACAGCTCAAGCCCGGAACGCAGCCACGACTACACCGCCGCATATAACTAGGACAACCTCCCTGGCACTTCCCAATCCATGTCCGACTGAATGACAGCCAGCGCCCCCTGTCTAAAAGCTTGGCCTCACCATGTTCCTCGACGATGGGCGCATCGACCTCGACTACAACACCGTCGAGCGCTCGATCCGCCCGCTCGCGCTTAATCGCAAGAATGCCCTGCTCGCTGGCTCAGACGAAGGCGGGGACGACTGGGTTTTCGTCGCCACACTCATCGAATGCTGCAAGCTCAATGAACTTGGTCCATCCGCCTGGCTGACCAACACGCTCGCACGCCTCATCAACGGCCACCCCCGCAAACGCGGTCGGCGAACCCATGCCTTGGATCGCGGTGGGCTGAGGACATCGCTTACACATCAAAGGCCAGCTGAAAAACATGACATGCCACGCTGTAGCTGAACTGTGCGCCAGCTTGAGAATAGGTGGCTATGCCGCTCGGGTCGTCGTCGGATGCACCGGTAATGAGACCAGGACCTAAAACCTTCAGCAATTTCGGATGCGCTGGCTTTTTAAAGCATCCGGCGGACTGGAGAGAGCCGACGGTTTCGGATCATTCATCGTATATCCTGGTTCACGCTCTGATTTCTAACACGAGGCAGATCACCTCCACTTACCTCCTTGGTGGCTCCACACCCGAAAGCCAATGTGAGATAGCCGACCGGACAGGCGGATCAGCGAGAACACTGCATAGCGAAGCCCAAGCCCGGAACGCCCCAGCGTGCGGGCACCCACCAGCAACACCTTTGCAGCGACAATCCACACGCCGGCCGGCAGCGCCAGCTCCCACCAGCGCAGAGGCCGGCGAACGCGCGGAGCCCGCGAGTGCCTCTTGGCTGAATGAGGCGGGTGTCAACGGGCGCCGAAGATTCCGCAAAAGTGGGCATCTAAAATTCCCTAGTTTGGCGGGAGGGTTTGTTTCGGTGATCAGCCGTGATGGAGATCGGGCTTTTCCTTTGCTGGCGGGCGGCCGCGCCGTTTCGGCAAGGGCGGTGGGTTGATGGACGGTGCCATGCGCGCATGCTCGGGCAGGAGGTCGGCGTGCTGTCGCATGCGATAGCTGGAGCCCTCGATCTGGATGACCACAGCGTGGTGAAGAAGGCGGTCGAGCAGCGCGGTGGCCACCACCGGATCGCCAAAGACATCACCCCATTCGGCGAAGCCGCGGTTGGAGGTCAGGATCATGGCACCCTTTTCATATCGGGCGTTGACGAGCTGGAAGAAGAGATTGCCGCCCCCGGGCGTGACGGGAAGATACCCGATCTCATCTACGACGAGCAGGGAGGATCGGCATAGGAAGCGGATCCTCTCGCGCAGCGTGCCCTCCCGTTCCGCCTTGGTCAGTGAAGCGATCAGATCGGCGAGCGGGATGAAGTAGACGCTCTTGCCCGCCTTCACGGCCTCGACAGCAAGGGCCGTGGCGATATGGCTTTTCCCGGTACCGGGAGGACCCAACAGATGCACCACCTCGGCCCGGTTGATGAAGTCCAGGCCAGCGAGCGCCAGGATGCGGTTCCGGTCGAGCGATGGCTGGAAGGAGAAGTCATATCCGTCCAGAGTCTTGATGATCGGCAGCCTTGCCATGCGCAGGGCCGCCTTGATCCTGCGGTTCTCCCGGAGCGACAGTTCTTCGTGCAGCAATATGTCGATGGCCTCGATGCCATCGATTTTGCCCTGCTCTATGCCGCGCAGGGTGGCGTCGAGCATCTCCAGGGCGCGTGGCATTTTGAGATGGACCAGGCTGCGGCGGATATTATCGACGCGGGATGCGGCACCCCCATGGTTCATGGCCGTTCTCCCCGCGCCAGTTGGCTGCCGATCGCCTGATAGATGGCCAGGGAGCGCACAGCGACATGCTCGCCTATACGACCGATGGCGATTACCTCTTTGCCATGGATACGGCGCTTGGCGCCGCTGCCGCCTGTCCGATGCGCAGGATCGATCCTGTACTGCCGACGCCCCTCAAGAACCGGGTGCTCGGCAATGACCTGGCCCAGGTCTACGATCCGGATCTTGTCGGGCAACTGCTGGATTTCGACGACGCGCCGGGTGCGATCGGGAACGCTGTAGTAATTGCCGCCGACAGAGACCATCCCATCGTGGCTGACGCGGCGCTCCAGCTTCAGAACGGCGTCAAAGCGACCCGCCGGGAGCAGCTGCAACTCAGGCTGCTCGGCGGCGAAGGCTTCAGCAATAATCCGCTGCGTCGTCCCGTGGACACGGACATTGGCGACGGTATCGAGCCAGTCGATCAGCTGGACATTGAGATCGTCCAGATTGCGGAAGCTCCGGCCCAGGAAGAAGTCCTTGCGGATATAGCTGAACGGCCGCTCGACCTTTCCCTTGGTCTTGGCCCGATAGGGACGGCAGGCGCGTGGCACGAAGCGGTAATGCCCCGCCAGGGCCAGCAATGATCGATTGTAGATGATATGGCCCTGATCATCTTCCCCGGTCACGGCGGTTTTCATGCGATCGTAGAGGATCTCGATCGGGACGCCGCCGAGCGCTTCAAAGGCCTGCATATGACAGCGCAACAGAGTTTGGAGATCCTGGTGCATGACGTAGCGCGCAAACAGGAAGCGCGAATGTCCCAGCACCAGGCTAAATAGCCAGACGATCCGGCTGACGCCGGGCTCATCGGTAAATTCGACGACGAACCGGGCAAAGTCCACCTGCGCCTGCACGCCAGGCGGCGTCTCGAACCGAACCTCGAAGGGCTTGGGGCCGTTTTCCGGCCGGATCGCTGCCAGGAACCGCTTTACCGCGGTATAGGCGCCCATATATCCCAGCTCACGGATTTCCCGCGTCAGGCGCGCCGCCGTCAGATCGGGAAAGGCCGTCACTCGCTCACGCAAAAATTCCAGATAGGGTGCCAGTTTGTTCGGTCGACCCAGCATGCGAGGGCCGTAAACCGGGGCCTCGATGCCCCGTTCGATATATTTTCGGATGGTCTTGGGATCGCGACCAGTGCGTCGGGCAATGGCGGATATCGATACGCCCTGCCGATGTAGTTCGAGGATCATCATCAATTCTCCAAGTCGGATCATCGGCCCCGTCTCCGCGTCTGCAAAGGAGATGAGGACAATGTCGGCTCATCTCATTCTGCCGGGGCTAGCCCCGGCAGAATGAGATGAAGGGGCCACCAACTAGGGAATTTTCAAAGCCCACTTTTGCGGAGAATTGCACGACCGATGACAGCGGGTCGCTGGTCGTCACTTAAACATGGCTCATTCCTGCCCGATTGTCTGTAATGACAAAGCTGATCGCAGCCTAGCACGGAATTGCAGGCGATGGTTTCGATCCGACAATCATGAAAGAGAGGGTCATGGGGGCCGAGTGTCACCATTCTTCAAAAGCATGCCTCCGCCTTTTGGCTGGCGCGGGGCGCGATTGTGCTAACGGCCGCGCTGAACCTTGTCCTTATGAACAATCTCACCCTTGGCCCACGTTGGCTGGTGCCGGCTTTCGAAATCGCGCTGCTCGTGCCGCTTTCCATCGCAACGGCATGGACGTAGGGACGCATTCGACAGGCCACGACTCATCATCACCGGACCTGATCGTCCGTCACCGTCGCTTCGTTCGACGCTTCGCCTTGTTGCTCACAGCTTTGGTCACCGTCACGAATTTTCAGGCGCTCGCGGCGGTTAGGCACGCCCTGCTTGTTTTCGATGGTCCAAAAGGAGCTACCGGGCAGTCTTTGCTGCTGGACGCGTTGAACATCTGGTCACAAACATCGTTGTCTTCGCCCAATGGTTCTGGAATCTCGACACGGTGTACCCCGCCATGCGCGGTCTTGATACCGCGCGTGCCGCGGACTTCCTCTTTCCTCCGATGATCGCCAGCAAAATCGTCGGGACCGAGCAATGGACCCCTGGATTAATCGACTAATTCTATGTTTCATTTACGAACGCGACCGCCTTCTCCCCCACCGATACGATGCCGCTAAGTGCACGAAGCAAACTGCTCATGATGGTCGAAGCTGGCGCTTCACTCCTGACGGTGGGCCTTGCCGCTGCCAGTGCCGTGAATGTGCTGGCGTAGCGGTAGCTGAGAAAGAATGATGGTGACGAAGCCCAAGGCATCCCTGAGGCTGCAGAAGTGGGGATATGCGTTCGAAGCGACGCAAGGATCGGGTCCTGCTAGAAGCGCTCGTCTATCAATGTTTGGAGGGTCTTGATGAGCGTTGTTGCCGCTTCCCTGTATCGCCATGGCCAGCGGGTCCGGTCTGTTTCGATCGACGAGCCGACATTCTGTTCGGACGACAAGGCCGAGTTCGTCTGGATTGGCCTACTGGAGCCGTCCGAGGAGGAGCTTCGGAAGCTCCAGGAGCACTACGGCCTTCACCCGCTTGCGGTTGAGGATGCCCTGAAAGCCCACCAGCATCCAAAGGTTGATGTCTACGGCGATCAGTTGTTCGTGGTCGCGCTGACCGCCCGGCTTGAGGATCAGGTTATCGCCTATGGCGAAACCGCGATATTCGTGGGTCCCAGTCATGTTATCACCGTGCGTCATGGATCGGCACGCTCGCACAGCACGCTGCGCGGCCAGCTTGAGGCGGCACCGTCACTGCTCGCGCATGGTGTCGACTATGTTTTGCACGCCATCATAGACTTCATCGTCGATGGCTATCTGCCGATCGGGGAAGCTATCGAGGAGGACGTGGTCGCTATGGAGCAACGGGCCCTGGACGCTTTCCTGGCCCGCGCCGAAATCAGCCGCATCTTCAACCTGAGGCGTGAGTTGATGCGATTCCAGCGGGTCCTCGGCCCCATGGGTGAGGTGGCGAACAAGCTCACCCATGATGACATGCCCTGCATCGACAGGGATGTGATCCCGTATTTCCGGGATGTGCTCGACCATATCCACCGGGTCGAAACCACGGTCGGCGGCCTTCGCGAAGTGCTTACATCGGTATTCGAGGTCAGCAACCTGCTCGAACAGCAGCGCACCGGCGCGAGCACCCGGCAGCTTGCAGCATGGGCAGCCATTCTGGCCGTCCCGACTGCCATCGCAGGCATATACGGCATGAACTTCGAGAACATGCCCGAGCTGAAAACCGAATACGGATATTTCGTCGTGCTCGCGGTGGTCGCCACGGTGTGCAGCGCGCTCTATGTTCGATTCAAGCGCGCGGGATGGATCTAGCCGCTGCCATGAATCGCCGACTGCAATGTGCGACGCCGCGCATCATCGGCCAGGATATGATGGCGGACGCTAAGGCTCTTACCGGTGGTGGGAGCCATGACCCAATCCGGCATGGCCACCCGAAAAGCCGTGCCCGCCGCCAAAGCGAGAGCCGAATCCAAAACCGATCCCGAACGAGCCATAAAAGGGTCGTCCGTAGTAGCCACCGTAGCCAGGGTAAAAGGATCGGCCATACCGAGACCCTGCGTCCGAAGCCGCCACCACGCACGTCGCTCCTGATTCAGGTGCCGCATCGACAGGCGGCGGAGCAGCGCTAGCAGTCGGGCGCCCGCTCCCCGTTGAGGTCTCAGGAGAGGTCGTTTCACCAGGCATTTGCGTCCTGCCGACTTCGGGCTGAGCGGCGACCGGCGTCGCGACAACCGCGCCGGGCGTTGTGCAGGGCACCCGAGAATGGGCTTAGCGCTGAGAACCCTGCATGGTCGTGCAACCGCCCAGCAGCGCGAGCGACGAGACGCCCAGCGCTCCCAAGCCAACAGCCCGCATCGTCATGGCTTCTATCCCGATTATCGCTACGCAATCTAGCACCATCAGCGCCGGCCCGCACCCAATTGTTGAAGCACGCGGCCTCTTCTGCTTCAACTCGTCTCGCGTAGGCCGTGGAAGTTGCGTGAATTTACGCAACGCCCGCGACGGTTCAGCGGTAGTTCAATCAGTAAGAGGCACACGGCCAGCATAGCCGTCACTGAAGACGGTGACGGAGAGAAGAGATGAACCGAAAAATCCTTCTTACGCTAGCGGTCGCTGCCGCTGCGACACTGACCGCGTCTCCTGCGCTGGCGCGCGATCGGCATCATGGCGAAGGCCATCAGCGCGGCGGTCACGGTGGGCTGAACATTAGCATCGGTGGCGCAGGCGGTTACTACGGTGGCGGGTATGGTGGCGGCTACGGCGGCTATGGCTATCCTCCCCAGCGCATCTACTATGCGCCCCAGCGCGCCTATTATGATGACGGCTACTACTACGATCGGCACGATGACTATCGTGAGAGGGGGTACTACGACAACTATCGTGGATACCGCCGGGATCATCATGATCGTCGTGATTACCGACATCATTAAGCAGTAGTTATGGCGGAGTGTGTTGGCAGACTCTCCGCCATAGGCTTAGCCGGCTTGGTCAGACCGATGCGTAAAGGAGCGGACCTTTCAAATCTGCAATCCGAATGGGCAATCCATGAGCAAAAGAGTTCTGCTGGCGTTGTCGATATCAGCCAGCGCAGTGACGGTGGCGTCGCCGAGCTTTGCGCAAAGCCGTCGCATGGTGCCGGTGTCAGCTGGAGCGGCGACATGGCGGCGTCAGCTGGGATGGCGGGCACAGCTACGATGGTGGCGGTTACGGCGGCTATCCGGCTGCCTCCCCCCCCCCCCCCCGCAGCTAGTGTACCGCGCGCCTGATCCGACTGCCAATGCGCCTCGGCCCGCGTATCAGGACCGGCGTGCCGTCGCAGCACGCCAACTATGCGCCAGCCAGATGCCGCGCAGGTAAGCGGGGTCGAGGCAGCCGAAGGTATTTTGCCTTACAGGTGAATTGGTTTGCCCGTCACCGCCATCGCCGCTTCCTTGACCGCCTCAGAATGGGTCGGATGAGCATGGCAGGTGTAGGCAATGTCCTCGCTGGTCGCGCCAAATTCCATCGCCTGGGCCGCCTGAGCGATCATCGTGCCGGCGAGTGTAGAGATGATGTGAACACCAAGCACGCGGTCGGTCTTAGCGTCGGCAACGACCTTGACGAAGCCATCGGTGTCACGGTTGGTTTTGGCGCGGCTGTTGGCCGCGAAGGGGAATTTGCCCACCTTGATTTCACCGCGAGTTCTCGCCTCCTCCTCGGTCAGGCCGACGCCCGCGATCTCAGGATGTGTGTAGACGACGGAGGGGATCACCGCATGATTTACGATGCCGATTTGCCCCGCGATGTTCTCGGCGACCGCAATTCCCTCGTCCATCGCTTTGTGCGCGAGCATAAGGCCAGGCACGACGTCGCCGATCGCCCAGATGCCAGGAACAGCGGTTGCAAAGCGGTGGTCCACTTCGATCTGCCCCTTCTTGTTCAAGCCAAGCCCGGTCTTGTCGAGTCCCAGGCCTCCGGTATTCGGCCGCCGCCCGATCGCGACCAGCACCGCGTCAGCCTCGATGGTTTCAGCCTCGCCACCCGCAGAGGGCTCAACCGTAATGGTTGCGGTCGAGCCGTTGCGTCCAACCGCTGTGACCTTGGTGCCGAGCTTGAACGCGAACCCCTGTTTGGCGAAGATATTGCGCGCTTCCCTGCGCACTTCGCCGTCGAGGCCAGGGAGGATTTCGTCGAGATATTCGATCACCGTCACCTTGGCGCCAAGCCGCTTCCAAACTGAGCCGAGTTCAAGCCCGATCACGCCGGCACCGATGACGACGAGATGTTCGGGAACCTTGGGAAACGCCAGCGCGCCTGTGGAGTCCACAACTACTTCGCCGTCCACCTCGACGCCCGGGAGCGGTGTCACCGACGAACCGGTAGCGAGCACGATATTCTTTGCGCGCACGGTTTTACCCGCGACTTCGACGCTGTCCTTGCCGGTGAAGGTAGCGAGGCCCTTAAGCCACTCGACCTTGTTTTTCTTGAACAGGAAGGCGATGCCGCCTGTCAGCTCGCCGACGGCCTTGCTCTTCTCGGAATGCATCTGCGTCAAATTGAGGCGGGCGCTTTCGATATCTACCCCAAACTTCGCGAGAGCGCCCGACTTGGCTTCCTCGTACAGCGCGGACGCGTGGAGCAGCGCCTTCGATGGGATGCAGCCGACATTGAGACACGTTCCGCCCAAGGTCTCGCGCGCCTCTGCGCATGCAGTCTTCAGCCCGAGCTGCGCCGCGCGTATGGCCGCGACATAACCGCCAGGACCGGCACCGATGACAAGAACGTCGTAGTCGTAATCAGCCATTTGTAACTCCGTTTACGTGCGCCACAAGCGTATCTGTGTCACCTGTCGCGGGCTGGGTGAGCAACGTGTCAGAACCGTCCGGGGGTGACGACAATTCGCATCGCTGGACCGGCGGTCAGCGCTTTAAGCAAGCGATGATCGCCGACACGACGGCAGCGGTTTCGGCGACGTCGCGGACCTTCACAGTATCCACGCCGATTTCAGCAGCAGGATAGTCGTTGCCGCCGGGGTAGATCGCGTCGCCGAGGAACAGCATCCCGGCCAGGGGCACGCCGCTTTCCTTGCTCAGGCGGTTCAGCCCATAGCCCTTGTCGACGCCGGCGCGGGTGACGTCGATCGACGTGGTGCCGCCCAAGTTGATCGAGAGGCCGGGCAGCGCCGCCCGTAGCGTCTTCTGGAGCGCAGTCCGCTTGGCACGATCGGGGTCCCAGCCCTCCTTCGCTTCCAGCGGCGCGTCCTGGCCGAGTCCGGAAAAGGTAATCTGGCTTCCCCGATCCTCAATCCGTTCTCCCCAAATGCGTTCGTCGGCAAGCCCCGCTTCCGACAGCGCACGGTCGAACGCTGCACGGATGCTCGCCTTCTCCGCGTCATCGAATAGCTCGGCATAGATCGCGCGCCACGCACCATCGACAAAGCGGTAAAGCTTCGTGCCAGTGGTCGGCATCAACCACAGCCGCTCGCGCTCGGCCTCGACCGGCAAGCGCGAGGCGACTTGCCGGTCGAACTGCGGCCAGTCGCCGCCCGAAATTACCGCGACGTCGACGACCGCCAGCAAGCGCGCAAGCGTCATCGCCATCTCGGCTGACAAGGGGCGCTTGCTCTCCGCAAGCGTCCCGTCGAGGTCGAACACGATCAGCCATTTCATGACTCGGTGCCCCCCCCTTCCCGGTTGCGCAGATCATTGTGGAGGGCGGTCGCGGCGATCGCCGCGTGGCCCATCGCGACGCTGATCTGATCGAGCGACATAACGATATCGCCCGCCGCATAGACGCCGGCGACGCTCGCGCGCTGCTTGGTATCGACGACGATGCAACGATCGTCGCTCAGATCGATGCCGAGCTGGCGCGCGAGCGCATTGTTGCTGTCCGACCCGAGTGCCGGATAAACGGTATCGAAGTGCAGCTCGGTGCCGTTGGTCAAGTGGAGCGCAACACGGTCGTCCGAAAAGTCCATCCGGGCCAGCGGCTTCGGTGCAATTGCGATCCCGGCCGCCGCGAGCGCCGCGCGATCGTCGGGACCAAGGTCGATCGTCTCCTGCGCAACAAGCGTGATCCGTTCCGAGAAGGTGCGCAGGAACAGCGCTTCGGCAACGCCGTGCGTGTTCGCGCCGATCACCCCAATCGCCTGCCCGCTCGCCTCGTAGCCGTCGCAGACCGGACAGTAGCGCAGCATCCCCCGCTGCAACGCGTCGCGGTGCGTATCGGCATCGAGCGCAGGGCGGCGATTCTCGACCCCGGTTGCGATCAGGACGGCGCGCGCGGCGATCGTCACTGTGGACCCTTGCGCTTCAAAGGCATCGGCCTTGCCGTCGATCGTCTCAATGCGGTCCGCCAGTATCGTGGCGCCGTAGCGTTCCGCCTGTTCGCGCATCCGCCGTAGCAGCTCCTCGCCAGCAATTCCGTCTGGAAAGCCGGCGTGGTTGTGGGAGAGCGGTATCCATTTCGCTCGGCTATGCCCTTCATCGACTACGACGACACGGCGGTGATAACGCGCAAGATAGATCGCTGCAGTTAGGCCCCCCGGTCCGCCGCCGACGATCAAGGCGTCATAGCGATCTGCCGTCACGCTACTTGCTTTGCCGGATCGCGGTAGGCGAGCAACCGCAGCGCATTAAATACAACCAGCAACGTCGAGCCTTCGTGCATCGCCACTGCTGGGCCGATGCCAAGGCCGAGGATCGTCGCGGGCACGAGAAACGCGACCACTCCGAGGCTGACGAACACATTCTGCCGAATAATGCCGCGGGTGTGGCGGCTCAGGCCCACCGCGAATGGCAGATGCGCTAGATCGTCAGCCATGAGCGCAACGTCGGCCGTCTCCAGGGCCACGTCAGAGCCGGCTGCGCCCATCGCGATGCCGACCGTCGCCGACGCCATTGCCGGGGCGTCGTTGACGCCATCGCCGACCATCGCGACCTTATCCTCGCCGGCGAGCTTCTTGATCGAGGCAACCTTGTCCTCCGGCATAAGGTCGCCCCATGCCTCGTCGAGCCCAACATCCCTGGCGATGGCGTCGGCGACCTTCTGATGGTCGCCCGAGATCATGATCATTCGGGTGATGCCCATCTCGCGCAGCCGCTTGAGCGCAACCTTGGCTGCTTCACGCGGCGTATCCATCAGCCCGATCGCGCCGATGTCCTTATCGCCCTTGCGCACCACCATCGTCGTGCGCCCGCCCTCGCGCAGGATGGCGATGGCGTCGGTCGCAGCGGCATTCAGCGTGGGGATACCCTCCACGCCGAACATCTCGGCCTTGCCGATCCATACCGTTTCGCCGTCGACGATCGCGGTGACGCCGCGTCCGGTCAGGCTCTTGAGATCGGTCGCGGTCGGCAGCTCGCGCGCGCCCAAGCGCTCGCGTCCATCCTTCACGATCGCCTGTGCCAGCGGGTGATCGCTCAACCCTTCGACCGCGATGGCGAGCGCCAACAGATCCTCTTCGCTCGCGCCGTCGACGGGGACGACATCGGTGATGCGAGGACGGCCTTCCGTCAGCGTCCCCGTCTTGTCGAACGCGATCGCTTTCAGCGAGCCGAGGTTTTCGAGCGGCGCACCGCCCTTCACCAGCACGCCGCCGCGCGCGGCGCGCGCGACGCCGGACAGCACCGCGCTCGGGGTAGCGATCGCTAGCGCGCAGGGGCTGGCGGCAACCAGCACCGCCATAGCGCGATAGAAGCTGTCTCGGAACGGCTCGTCGACCACGACCCACGCGAACAGCAGGATGAACGAAAGGGCCAAGACGGCCGGCACGAAGACGCGCTCGAACCGATCGGTGAACCGCTGCGTCGGCGATTTCTGCGTTTCCGCTTCGCTCACCATCTTCACGACCTTGGCAAGCGCGCTTTCGTTGGAACGCCGCGTCACCTCGATCTCAATCGCGGCGCCGCCGTTGATCGTGCCGGCGAACACCCGCGACGTCGCCTCGACCGCGTCGGGCTTCGCGCGCGCTGCCTCGACATCGGCGACCGGTTCCTTGTCGACGGGGATGCTCTCTCCGGTGACGGGGGCCTGGTTGATCGCGCTCGACCCCTTGATGACGAAGCCGTCGGCGGGCAGGCGTTCGTTCGGGCGCACGATCACGACGTCGCCGACCACCAGCTCTTCGACCGGTATTTCCGAGGTCTGCCCATCACGGCGCACCGTCGCCTTGTCGGGCGCGAGCTCGGCCAGCGCCTCGATCGCGCGCTTGGCACGCCCCATCGCGTAATGCTCAAGCGCATGGCCGAGGCTGAATAGGAACAGCAGCAGCGCACCTTCCGCAAAGGCGCCGAGCGCCGCGGCGCCGGCGGCTGCAACCAGCATCAGCGTATCGATCTCGAATTTCTTGAGTTTCAGATTGTCGATCGCCTCGCGCAGCGTGAAGAAGCCACCGAACACATAGGCGCCGACATAGAAGGCGGTCGGCAGCCAGTCGGGGATGCCCGCAACCAGCTTCTCGATCGCGAAGCCGATCGCCAGCAGCGCACCGCACGCGAGCGCGAAGATCATCTCGGTATTGGGGCCGAGGAAATTGGCGTGGGCATGGTCGTGGCCATCCCCCGGCCCATGCTTTTCCGCACCTTCGCCGTGATCGTGCCCGGCATGGTCGCCGGAGTTGTGATCGTGTCCGGCATGGTCGCCGGCCTGATCGGAGCCAGTCCGCTTGCCGGGTTTGACCTTGAGCTTGCCCAGTGCCGCGAGGATCGCCGCTTCGTCGACGCGTTCTTTGTCATATTCGACGCGGACGCTCCCCGCGGCGCTCGCATCCGCCTGCAGCACGCCTGGCACCTGGCACAGGGTTTCGCCGACGGTGCGGGCGCGGCGCTCGTGCCCGATCCCCTCGACCTGCCATGTCGCATGACCGTATCGCCCGCTGATATCGGCGCCCGCCGCACGCACCATCTCGCGCACACGCGGTAGCGGCAGCGCCGTGCCGTCAAAATGGATGCAGAGCTTTGCCGGCGTATCGCCATCGGCGGCCAAGACGTGCGCGCGCTCGACGCCGGGCTTGGCGCTGAGCGTCGAGACGAGGCGCCCGACACAGGCATCGGCTGCATCGGGAACCTCCGGCAGCAGGACGGGAATATCGAGTTCGAACTTGTCAGTCATGACGCCGTCTCCGCGTTGGTCTTGGTTTCTGCACGCGCATCGCGCAGGATTTCGATGCCGCCCTTGATCGCGATAAGGGCGGTAGCCATGCCGACCAGCAGATCGGGCCAATTCGCCTCCAGCCAAAGCACCAGGGCGCCCGCGATCAGGATGCCGCCGTTGGAGATGAAATCGTTGAAACTAAACGTGGTCGCGGCACGCAGGTTCACGTCGGGCTGCTTGAGCTTCTGGAGCAGGCGCAGGCAGGCATAGTTCACGACGCCGGCGATGGCCGACATCACCATCATCGTCGGGCCGATCGGGTCGCTGCCCTGGATATAACGGCGGCCGACGTCGAGAAGGATGCCGCCCGCGAAAATCAGCAGCATCACGCCGGACACGGTTGCCGCCCGTGTCTTCCATGTGCGCCCGTGGCTGAGCGCAATCAGGCTGAGAGCATAGACCGCGGTGTCGGACAGGTTGTCGACGCCATTGGCGATGAGCGCGCTGGAATCGCCGATTAAGCCAGTCACGAAGAAGCCCGCCGCGATCGCCGCGTTGAGCAGCAGCACGATCCAGAGCGTGCGCCGCTCGGCCGAGACCTTTGCGTCCGGTGAAGCGGTCATGCCATGATCTCCTCGATCAGCAGGAGGATGAGGAAGCCGACGAAGAACATCGCGCTGATAAGCGGTGAGTCCGGCTTCTCGTGGGCCTCGACCAACAGCTCTTCGGTGACGAGATAAAGCAGCGCCATCAGGCCGAAGCTCAGGAAGCCGGTGATCCATATCGGTGTCAGCAACGCCACAGGTTGCGCGATCAACGCGCCGATCGGCACCAGCACTGCCAGCGCACAGGTCAGGCCGATCGCCTTGACCTTGCGATATCGGTCTGCCAGATCGTTGGTAAGGGTCAGCGCAAGGAACAGCACCTCGAGGGTCAACGCCACGGCCAGCAACGTGCCCGCCTTCTCGCCGGCGATGAAGGCGAGCCCGAGGACCAGGCCATCTATCGCCAGATCGAGCCCGATCGCCGCGAGCAGCGCGACCGGCCCCTTGAACCGGCTTTCCGCCGCCTTTAGGCCGAGCATCACGGCGACGCCCAGCGCCCCGCCGATCAGTGTCGCGGTTGGAGAGCCGCCGTGCATCACCAGCGGCAGAATCTCCGTCGCAGCAGCGGCGAATACTACGCCGGCCGCTAGATGCTGCATGGCCGCTACCAGCTTCTCGCCGGGGGTGCGCCATCCGGCGATCAGCGCGCCGATCATGATCGCGATCATGGGGATCAGAGAGAATTTGAGCGCCGCCATCGTCAGCGCCCCTTTGTGCCGGGTTGGTTGGTCACAAGCTCGTATCCTTCCTGCACAAGACAGGGGGCTTATCCCCTTCCTCGATCTTGAGTTCGTTGCCCGAGAATATCGCGCTCATCGTGTCGCCGACATATTGAAGCCCGGGTGCGGGCGCGGTCAGGACAACCGGCGCAGCGTTCCCGTCGCGGCGCAGTTCAAGCGTCAGGCCCTCATTTTTGAAGTCGATGAGGAGCGGGCGATCGTCGTCGCACCGATAGGGGTGGCGACCGGGGATGCCGCTGGCATCGCCGCTGTCGCCAGCGTGGATTTCCTGTTCCGTGGGTTTCGCCTTGCGAGGCTGTTCCGAACAGCCCGACGCCAGCACAAGGGCTATGCCGGCGAACCCAAACCGAACCGGCGTCATAGTCGCTCCCGGGAAGAGCCTGTTCATCCAAGCCATTGGGCAGCTCCCACGACACTGGCGATCATGACCATGACGCCGATCAGGATCAGTTTTTCAGGGCGCGGATCTGCCACGTTGCGTATGCGCGCCGCGACCTGCCAGGCAGGCCGCAGCGGGACGCGCCAAGACCCCGCCGCGATCCGGTCTAGCTCGGCAGCCGAAAGCTGGAAAAACGCTCTCACGTCGCCCCGAGAGCGTCCCGCGAGACCCGTCACGCGAAACACCGGATCGGCCCAGGCCAGATCGATGGCACTTGGGCTCGCCGTCATCGGGGCGATGTCGTCGCCCGCTGCCCATGACGGACGCAGCAGCGCGACAAGCCGTTGCGGATCGCGTTCGAGCAGAGACGCCCACCGCTCCAAGCGCGAACGGCGGTCGTCGCTTGGGGGCGGCGACACAGGCCCGCATTGCCCGCCAGTCTTGGGCACTCGCCGCGTCGTGCGAGTTTCGGAGGGACGATTGTGCCTCATTGTCGATCAGCCGGCTCGGTGCGATCCTGGGAGGCGCGCTTCAGCGGATGAGAGAGGTGCAACGTCAGAAAGGTGGTCAGGCTGAGGATCACCGCGATGTCGTAAAGACCATAGCCGACCGCAGCGCCCAGCGCTCCGGTCGCCCAAAGGCTCGCAGCGGTCGCGGTCCCGGATGCTTTGCCGGCGTGCTTCAATATGGCGCCGCCGCCGATGAAGCCGACGCCGGTAATCAGTCCTTCGAGCAGGCGCGCTTGGGCAGGCGATGTGCGTCCGAGAATGGCGATACCGACGAGCACGAAACCGCAACTGGCGATGGCGACCAGCGGAAAGGTCCGGATGCCGGCGCTGCGTTCGTCCTTTTCCCGGTTCCAGCCAACCGGAAGCGCCAGCGCATAGGCCACGGCGAGACTGACGATATGGGAAAACGACTCCTCCCATGACGAGATCGCCATCATGCGGCCGATCCTCCGGCCTGGCCGCTCGCGATCTCGTCCGCTGCATCCCGATAGGCCAGCACCCTGTTGCAGGCCAAAGCGCGCGCGCCGGGGCGCTTGAGCGTGATCCGGTCGCCGCCTGAGATCGACACGTTGAGGTTGCGGCCGACATAGGTTCGCCCGCTTGCCGGCGATATCACCCGTTCCGGAGCCGCGTTGGGGCGGGTCTTTATGTCGAGGGTCAGGCCATCGCCGAGGAAGTCGACATCGAGGCGCGACCCATCAGGACAGGCGTAGAAATGCTCGCCGATGAAGTTGGGCAACTCGCGGTCACGCGACGCTTCGGCTTCGCTCTTGTTGGTGGCTGGCGAGCAGCCGAGCAGGCCCGGCGCCAGAGCAAGCCCGGTCGCGAGAATGATCCCCCGAACCGGACCGCTCCGGAGGCGCCGAGCCGCTATTTCCCCGTCATTCCACGATCTATCGCCATGGGCGCTACAGGGGGCACGCCCATGGCGCGGGCCGTTCTCACACGGACACCCGAAGGACTCGTTGTGTGGCGGCCGATCCATAGCAGTCAGTCGAACAATTCGCTGAGAAAGCTCTTGCGGCGCCCCTTATGGCCACGCTCGTAGCCGTGCTTTCCACCATGATCGCCATGGCCGCGATTGTCGGATATTCCGAGACGGACGCCGCTCAAAGGCCGCGCGCTGTCATCGCCGGCGCTGCGCTCGATGATCTTGTCGAGTTCGCCGCGATCGAGCCAGACCCCACGGCATTGCGGGCAATAGTCGATCTCGATGCCCTGCCGCTCGCTCATGACAAGATCGACGCGACACGTCGGGCACAGCAGGCCTTGAGGGCGAGGGCTATCTACCATGATGGGTTCCTTTCTTCGGAATATCGCCCCGTCAGTCGTTCGCGGCGCCGCGAGGAGGAGGCGGTGGTTTGATCGGGCGCCGATGATGCCGCATGGACCGCCCAGGCAGTCGCGATTGCCGGCGCAGGAGGGCGAGAAACGCCGCATCCTGCACCCGCATTGTCCGCCGCAGACCCTTGCGCATCATGCGGCCGACCAGACCGCCGATGATGCCCCGACATTCGACCGAATGGTGAATGCAGACACCATTCGCGATAGGCTCGATCTCGTAGCGTTCGTCCAAGGTGAGGAAACCCTTTACGCCCATCTGCCACCCGATGAGCTGAGGCTTCGTCAGGCGGTTGATGACCATTTGCGTCGTCATCTTGCGGTCGCCTTTGAACAGCAGCCAGGTGACGTCCATTTCGGCACCACGTTCGGCATCGCCCGCGATGCGATAGATGGGGTGCCATCGTGCGAAACCCCTCAGATCGGAGATCAGCGACCACACCCGCAGTGCTGACATATTGAAATCGAAAGTAGTCTCTTCCTTCATGGCTGTCTGTCCTGTCCGGCAAAGGCGCGGCGAAACCGGAGGCCGCGCAAGGGCGGCCTCCTCCGCTGTCGGATTTCGCTAGTTCAAAGCCTTGTTCGACTTTCAGCACGCCCTTCGGGCCGAGTTTCAAAGAAAATGCGACGTGTCGATCGACGCCTGTCACATCCGCCGTTGTGGAGACCTCCGGAAACGAACGCATGCCCGTCTTGAATTTGTAACCAATCTTAGGGCCAACGTTCGCGATGCCCTTGACTGTAAGCCTCGGATGCCAGTCGGAATAATGCTCCAGATCGATCAGTAAGCGCCACACGCGCGCGAGCGGTGCCGCCAAATGGATCGTGCTTTCAACAATGAACATGGGGATGTTTCCAGCAAGCGCCGGTCCCCTCCCCCGCCGACGAAGCGGGGGAGAGGTTCCCAAACGCGTTGTCCGAAACGCTGACACGCTGCCCCCGCTTTCAGGACTTGCGCCACCAAGTGCGAGGGCCGCGATCATGCGTCGGCCTGTGCGATTGTGTCGCGCGCCTTTCCGCCTAGCACCTCGACAGCTTCCAGGGTCATCAACCCGATGCCCGAGATTTCGCTGAGGCTCTCCACAAACGCCCGCAAGCTCGAATCGAGATCGACAATCTCGATGACGACGGCCCGGTCGCTTTCGAGCACGTGTCTCTGATGGATGTGCGCTGATTTGCCAAAGCCAATGAGCGCCTCCAGGATCGTTACCCCAGCGAGACGAGCGTCCTTCGCCCGCGCCGCGATCTCCTGGAACACCTTGCGATCGCCAAAATAAGCGGACTCGTCGGTGTATACACGCAGCAATTTTGTTTCCATCGTCCTTACTCCTGATGCACCGGCTCTGCGACCGGCTGTTTGGTTGTCCGCCGTGCAGCCATGCGCTCGCCGGCGCCAAGGACGACCTTGGCGATGGCGGGCAGCACCAGCAGCGTCAGGATGGTGGCCGCGATGAGGCCGCCGATCACCGTTGTGGCGAGGGGCTTTTGCACTTCGGCACCCGTGCCGTGGGCAAGCGCCATCGGCACGAAGCCGATCGCGGGCACGAACCCGGTCATGATAACCGCCCGCATCTTCTCCGCCATACCGTGGCGGATTGCCTCCGCTACCGACTCCCCGGCTTCACTCCGTTCGCGGATCGCGGACATCACGACGAGGCCGTTCAGGACTGCAACGCCGGCAAGGCAGATGAACCCAACCGCCGCCGACACCGAGAAGTTGATGCCAGTGAGGACCAGCGTGAAGACACCGCCCGCAAGCCCCAATGGCACTGCCAAGAAGACCGCTGTTGCTCGGCCAAAACCGCCCAGCGCCATGTAGAGCAGCCCGAATATGACCAGGAAGCACAGAGGCACGACGATCGACAGCCGCTTCGATGCCGCGGCAAGGTTTTCGAACTGACCACCCCATTCCAGGTAGTAACCGGCAGGCAGCTTGACTTGTGCGATCTTTGCCTGCGCCTCCTGCACGAACGAGCCGGCATCGCGTCCGCCGAGGTTTACTTGGACGACAACACGCCGCTTGCCATTCTCCCGGCTGATCTGGTTCAACCCTTCGGTCAGCCGAATTTGCGCCACTTGTGCAAGCGGCACCTGGCCACGCGGCCGTCCCTCGACTTGGGGCAACAACACTGGCAACGTCCGGATGTCGTCGAGATTCGCACGCGTCGCTTCCGGTACGCGCACAGTGACATCGAAGCGCCGATCGCCCTCGTAGACAAGCCCCGACTCGCGTCCGCCGAGCCCGGCCGCGACGGTATCCGCGACATCGCGGACCGTGAGACCGTACCGCGCGATCGCGGCACGGTCGAGCTTCACGTCGAGCGCCGGCGCGCCACCGACCTGTTCGGCCTTGACGCTGGCCGCACCGGGTATGGTCTGGAGTACTCGCACCATCTCATTTGCCGTCAGCGCCATCTTGTCGAGATCGTCGCCGTAGAGCTTGATGGCGACGTCGCCGCGGACGCCCGCGATCAGTTCGTTAAATCGCAGCTGGATCGGCTGACTGACCTCGTAAAGATTGCCAAGGAGACCGCCGGTCGCCTTCTCAATCTTTGCGACCACATCGGCTTTGGTCGTGCCCTCGGCCCACTCTTCCTTCTCTTTCAAGATGATGAAGCCGTCCGAGACGTTTGGCGGCATCGGGTCGCTCGCGACTTCCGCCGTGCCTGTCTTGGAAAACATCAAGGCGACTTCCGGCACCTTTAGCACCGCCTCCTCGACCTTGCGCTCCATTGCCAATGATTGATCGAGGCTGACCGAGGGCACACGCGTTGATGCGAAGGCGAGATTCTTCTCGTCGAGTTGGGGAATGAACTCCGATCCCAGCAGGCCAAAGGCGGGAATCGCTGCCAGGAAGAAGGCCAGCCCACCGAGAATGAACGGCCAAGGGCGCGCGATCGCCTTGTCGAGCAACGGGAGATAGCGGTCCTTGGACTTGCGGATCAGCCAAACGTCCTTCTCCGCGACCTTGCCGCGGATCATGATCGCCACCAGCGCCGGCACCAGCGTGATGGCGAGGATGAACGCGGCCACCAGCGCGAGCATAATGGTGATCGCCATCGGCGAGAACGTCTTGCCCTCGGTGCCCGTAAACGTCAGCAGCGGAGCAAAGGCGAGCAGGATGATCGCCTGACCATATACGGTTGGCCTAATCATTTCCTGAGCGGCGCGCATCGTCTCCTCAAGCCGCTCCCGGAGCGACAGCAGTCGCCCTTCATGTTCTTGTCGATGGGCTAATCTGGCGAGACAGTTTTCGATGATGATGACCGCGCCATCCACGATCAGACCGAAGTCGAGCGCCCCCAGACTCATCAAATTGCCGGGGACATTGAACGCGTTCATGCCCATCGCCATCATCAGGAACGAGAACGGGATCACCAGCGTCGCAATCACCGCGGCGCGCCAGTTGCCAAGCAGCAGGAACAAGGACGCCGCGACGAGGATCGCGCCTTCGGTCAGGTTGCGCTGGACGGTGGCCACCGTAGCGCCGACCAGCTCAGCGCGGTTCAGCACTACCTTCACCTGGATGCCCGGCGGCAGCGATTTCGTTATCTGGTCGAGCTTGGCAGTGGCCGATTCAGCCACGACGCGGCTATTCTGGCCAATCAACATCAGCACCGTGCCGATGACCGCTTCCTGGCCGTTCATGCTACCCGCACCCGTTCGCAAATCGCCACCAACGCGAACATTGGCGATCTGGCCGATCGTGATTGGGGTTCCCCCGCGCGTTGCCGCGACAGCGTTACTGATCTCATTGACCGTGCGCACGCGGGAGTCGACGCGCACAAGATACGCTTCACCTCCGCGGTTGTAGTAATTGGCGCCAACCGCAAGGTTAGCGTTTTCAAGCGCCTGGCCAAGTTCGCTATAGGAGATGCCATAGCTAGCAAGTTTCGTCGGATCAGGCTCGACCACGAAAGTCTTGGCATAGCCACCGATCGAGTCGACCCCGGCAATGCCTTTAACCGACCGAAGCTGAGGGCCGATGATCCAATCCTGAACGGTGCGCAGATAGCTCGCCTTCTCCACCGCATCGGTCAGCCGCTCGCCCTCGGGCGTCAGATAGCTGCCGTCGGGCTGCCAGCCTGGTTGGCCGGCGACTTTCCTTGCGCCCTTGCCGTCTGGATTGGCGTAGCCGACCGTATACATGACGATCTCACCGAGACCGGTCGACACCGGTCCGACCTGAGGCTGAACGCCGTCCGGCAGGTTCTCGGTTGCCTGGCGCAGGCGCTCACCAACCTGCTGGCGCGCAAAGTAGAGATCGGTGCTGTCGGTGAAGATCGCACTGACTTGGCTGAAGCCATTGCGCGAGATCGAACGCGTGGTTTCAAGACCTGGAATGCCGGCGAGCGCAATTTCGACGGGGTAGGTAACGAGCTTCTCAATTTCCACCGGCGACAACCGTGGATCGATCGTGTTGATCTGGACCTGTTTGGTGGTGATGTCTGGCACCGCGTCAATTGGCAGCTTGGTGAGCTGCCATACGCCGAGGCCGGCGATGACGAGGAATAGTGCGAGGACCGTCCAGCGGGCGCGGACGGAGAGCGCCATGAGGTTTGCGATCATGGTCTATTCCTCCTCGCCCGCGCCCTTGCCGAGTTCGGCTTTGAGCAAAAATGCGTTCTTGGTGGCGACCTGGGTTCCTGATGTCAGACCCTTGACGATCTCGACACGCCCATTGCTGCGCTGGCCGATCGTGACGTCCTGAGTGCGGAAGCCTTTGGCGGTTCGCACGAACACCACATCACGACCTTCGAGCGTCTGGACCGCGTCTTCGGGGACCACTATCGCGTTCGACGTCTCGCCGCGGCTTGGCAGGAGCCGCACGCGGACGGCGAGCCCCGGCTGAAGGACTCCCCCGGTCACATCGAGCACGGCCGTGGCGGCACGCGTTTCGCCGCTCAGTGTTGGCGTGACCGCGCGAACCCGGGCATCGAGAGTGCGACCATCGGGAAGTTCGACAATGGCCCGATCGCCTGCAACGAGACGAGACGCATCGGCGGGGCCGACGGCCGCGTCGATCTGGATTTGTCGAGGATCAGCGACCCGAAACAGTTCGGTTTCAGGTTGGACAAATGCCCCGAGGCTGACCTTCATCGACGTCACCCGGCCTGAAATCGGACTGGCGAGGACCACGCCCCGGCCATCCGAAGTGACGTTGGCGGCACCAGCCGCTACCCTTGCGCGCTGGGCCTCAGCGCTAGCCACTGCCGCTTCAGCTTGCGCCTGCTCCAGATCGACTCTGGCAGAAACCTTCTGGTCGAAGAGATAGCGTTCTCTGGCGAGTGACTTTTGCGCAAGCACTGCCTTGGCGCCGGCGGCGGTGCGATCAGCGGCGATTTGCGCTGCATCGCGGCTCTCCACTACGGCGAGCGCTTCGCCGGCGCGGACCGAATCACCAAGGCGCTTGAAAATCCGCGTTACCGCGCCTCCCGCGCGGGCCGTCACGATGGCTTCGCCGGTAGGCGATGGTGCGACGATAGCCTGGCTCACGATCTCAGCCCCAAGACCGCCCGCATTAATCGTCTCGATGACAACACCGGCATTTTTGATCGCCGCTGCGGTCATGGCGAGCGTGTCAACGTCGCCAGCCTTCTTTTCCCCTTCTGGTTTCGCTGCCGCTTCGGTGGCGGCCGGTGGGGTATCGGTTGTGCACTTTGCTACGCTGAAACCGCCGATCGCAGCTACGAGCACAGCAGCGGCGACGCCGCCATAAAGGCGCTTGTCTTGTTCGATCATAGATAATCTCCGGAATTTGGCTGGGCCGGACAGGTGGGCCCGGTGATCGGCGGCATGGCCGCGACCGCGATTGAGGAAACGGACGCATCGATTAGCGCCGCGGAAGGAAAAACCGGCATCATTCAGAGGCTTCCTAGCTCGGGAGCCGGTGCCGTTAGACGCTCAAGGCGAGCCTCGGCATCGTGATAGGCTGCAAGCGCATCGGTGAACGCCGCCCTTGTTTCGGCCAGCGTTTGCTCCGCCTGGAGGAGGTCCAACTGGCTGAACTTGCCTTGCGCATAACCGACCCGAGCAATCCGCGCGGCTTCCGAGGCGGCCGCAAGGCCTGGTCCGCCAGCCGCTCTCGCTGTCGCCGCGGCGTTGGCGAGCTCTGCCTGGGCGCTCGCAATAGCCTGTTCCGCGTCGATGACAGCCAGGCGCCGGTTGGCGTCGGCCCGTGCCTGCTCAGCCTGCGCTTGGCTTACGGCCGCCGCTCCGTTGTTGAAGAGCGGGAATGGTATGGCGATCCCGATGACCGCCGCCGTGTCGTTGGTCTGGGATAAGCGTCGTGCCCCGGCACTGATTGTAATGTCTGGGATACGCTGGGATCTAGCAAGACGAACCTGCGCCTTCGCGGTGTTCAGATCGGCTTGTGCTGCTGCCAACGCGAGGGTGCCGCTGGGATCGAGCGGCAATGTCGGGCCATAGCCGCCTACCCGATCGAACCACGCCAGATCAAGCGCGCCATCGATGGGCTGGCCGATGAGTCGAGCGAGGTTTCCCCGCGCAACCTCGGCCTCACGAACCGCTCGCTCCAGGCCAACATCAGCGTTGACGCGCAGGACATCGGCACGCTGCTGATCGATCGGTGCGCCTGCGCCAGCCGTCACACGGGTTCTCGCCGCCTTAAATGCATTGCCGGCGATACCCGCCTGCTGACGCGCAACGTCCACCCGTCGTTCGGCCGCCGCCGCTACAATATAGGCTTGCGAGATGCGCAGGTTCAGATCGGCCAGTGCTGTTGCCGCATCGATCTGGGCCCGCGCGGTCCGCGAGTCGGCAACGGCAATCCGCGCGGACCGCTTGCCCCCAAGTTCGATAGGCAATGCGAGGATCGCGGTCGTCTCGGCGCTTCGGGTGCCGCGGTATAGGCCGGACCCGGCGATATTTTCAGTTTGGACTTGGACCTGGGGATTCGGACGAAGACCCGCAATCGTGCGGCCAGCCGCCGCGGAACGCAGTCCAGCCGCCGCCGATTCGATCGTAGGTGAGGTGCCCCCAGCTATCGTTCGGGCGCGGTCGAGTGAAAAAATGGGCTGATTGGCAGACGGTGGCGATGTCGCCGTCTGCGCCTGCGCGATCGACGCGCAGCACGTGACGGCCATAAGGGCCGCGATGACACGGTGCATAGATGATAGACTCCTGACGAACCTGAAAGCCCGCCGGCGTTGCCGACAGGGACTAGAGATTCATCAGACTATCGGGGGTCGCAGCGTAGGACCAGACGGCGCTCGCGCCATACGGTTGAAGTCCCAGGGACGAGGGAGCACGCGTGGTTCGATGCTCTGAGGTACGACCTCTAACTTGGCAGGAACCCCGATCTGGTGTCCGTGACAACCACCATGATGATGCGGATATCCCTTCTCAGCATCAGCCGGAACCTGATCACGATCGCCGGAAACATGCTCGAGAGCTACCGCTGAGCGGGCGTCCAGGCATTTCGGGCCCTCAGCCGAATGCGCGACCGATCCCATCCCCAGGGAGAGGAGAACCGCTACATATAGGAAGAAGGTGGACCAACGTGACATTCAGGAGGGCGCCTAGCAGATAATTGCACCGATGTAACCGCGAAATGAGTTCCGTCCGCAATCAACGATAAGATAGTCATGTTGTGATGATGTGAAGCCGTGGAAGCCAGGATAGTCAGGGTCGATGCAACCATGAGGGAACCCGAAAATCGCGGCGCGCCTGCTGAAGGCGCTATACCGGCCAAACAGGACACGTTGAAGACGAGCGCAAAGCATGCGGGTCTGGCCTATTGCCCAATATGAGCGATTGCGATGTGGCGATCCCGATCCCCGCAAAGAATAACTGGCTGCGCACGCAATTGCACCACTCAAAGGTATCTCTGCTAAACTTATAAAGCCCCAGATTTCGCAATCAGCCGTTACGTCGCGTGCTCATCAAAAGGACACCCGGCAAATTTGATAACGACTAGCTATGCGGCTTCGCGATCTTTGTAAGCGAGAAGCCGCAAAGCATTAAATACAACGACCAACGTCGAGCCTTCATGCGCCATCACGGCAGGCCCAATACCAAGGCCCATGACGGTTGCTTGAAGAAGTATCGCAACCACGCCCAAACTCAGATACAGGTTCTGTCGCATAATACGGCTGGTTTGGCGGCTCAGCCCTACTGCAAACGGCAGGTGTACAAGATCGTTTGCCATCAACGCCACATCGGCCGTCTCGAGTGCGACATTCGATCCTGCCGCACCATAGCAATGCCTACGGCGCATTGGCCATTGCGGGCGCGTCATTGACGCCGTCGCCGACCATCGCGATCTTATCCTCTGCCTTCAATTTCTTGATAGGCTCGATCTTGTCTTCTGGCACAAGATCCCCCCGAGCGTCGTCAAGTCCCACCTCCTTGGCAATGGCGTCTGCAACACGCTGGTTGTCGCCGGAAATCATGATCATCCGCGTGATGCCGAGCGTCCGCAGGCGCTCTAGCGTCGCGGCAGCGGCCGCGCGCGGAGTATCCATAAGGCCAATAACACCCAGATATTTTTCGCCGGTTCGAACGACATCGTCGTACGGCCCGTGCCCTCCATGCGAGCAACTGCTTCAAGCAGCGGCGCTGGCAACGCTGGCCCTTCGACCTCGCCGAACAATTTGGGGCTGCTGATATGAACCAGTGCGCTCTCTACCATCGCCTGAACGCGACGCCCGATTATGCTGCGCATGTCAGTGGCGGCAGACACCGCCGCCCCTGCGAGCTTTTCCCGCCCGCCGACCGCAATGGCCGCAGCAAGCGGATGATCGCTCAAGCTCTCGACAGGGGCCGCAACACGAAGAAGTTCGGCCTCGGTGACGCCTTCGGCGGCGACCACGTCGGTAATCTGTGGTCGACCCTCTGTCAGTGTCCCAGTCATAGTTTCTTCTGCTCAATACGCTGTTCTATCTTACTCGTGGTCTGGGTTGAAACGGTAGTAGATTATCCTTGCCCTCCAAAATTGGTTCGGACGAACTGGCGGATACTATTGGCGCAACACCCGAGAAAAGTTGTACGGCATGCAACCTGGCACGCTTCTCGGCGTTTTTCGAACGCCCTTGATACTCGGATGGCTGCTCAAGGTTCCAGATAAGGGAGATTGCTCGGATGCGACACGAAATCGGCTCTGCAGCGGCCTTTCCCCAGAACCCGCTTGTAAAAAAAGAGAGGCTTTGGTTGCCGATAATGGTCGTCGCAGCGGGCACCCTAATTTTCGCCGGCTTGCTAGCGGGCCTACCCACCCACGCGCTCATCGCCGCCAGCACCTTGCTGTCCGTATTCGTACTTGGAATACCCTCGTCGCTTTCATGCGCGGCCAGCAGCGGACGAAGGCGACCTTAGCTCTCATCGCGAAAATCGAAGCAAGGCTTCTTCGTGAGAGAAGGCCGCCGGGACCGAGGCTGTAAGGGTGTGCGTGGAGAAGGTGATGTCCGGGCAAGCTGTCTGCAGTGACGGAACCTATCGCGGTGGTCGCAGATCACCCTTCTGTCGTGTTCGCATTGCCCTATCCGAGACTACGGCTCCTGCCGACCTCGCCCACGCATTACTTCTGACACGCGAAAACAGCAGTAATCACGGCCAAGGTTTTGGCTGGATCGCGCACGCACCGTGTCCAGGCCAAGCGTCTTCGCGGGATAGTCATTCCTCCCAGGGAATATCGCTCCTCGATGAAGAACATCGCATCAAGGGCTATGCCGCTGGACGCGCTCAATTATTTAAGACCATAGGCTTTTTCGACGCCTCTTTGGGTGACGTCGATGGACGTAGCGCCCCATGTTGATGGATAGACCGGGTAAGCGCCCCGCAAGATCGGATCGTATGATCTTGCGTTTGGCAAAATCGGGTTCCCATTTTTCTTTCGCATCCCGCGGCGCCCCTGTCCAAGCGCGGAAAACTTGATCTGGCTGCCGCGATCTTCTGTCCGCTCGCCCCATGTCACCGTCTGGGTAGAACCGGTTGCTGCAAGAGCTGCATCGAGCGCCTCAAGAATGGCGCGCCGCTGCTTACCATCAAAGACTTCGGCATCGATGCGCCGCCACCCACCATCGTATCGGTATAATTTTGTTCCCGTAGTAGGCATGAGCCAGAGTTTCGAGGCGTCAGCTCTCGCCGGAAGCCGTTGCGCGACCTGCTTTTCAAACTGCGGCCAATCATCCCCCAGAGATGACCGCAACTTGCGCAACGACGCGAAGCTTTTCGTCTCCGAGCCTATGTTCGAACAGCTTCTTGTAGTAGCCTTTAGCGATTTCCAAAAGACAGGATTTTTATGAAACTTGGCGCCCGCTTGCGGTCGATCGCACTCTTCAAGCAACTCGGCCCTGGCCTCGTCACAGGCGCAGCGGACGACGACCCTAGCGGAATCGCGACTTACTCCCAAGCCGGTGCGCAGTTTGGCTTTGGGCTGCTTTGGACCATGGTACTAGCCTATCCGCTCATGTGTTCCGTTCAGCTTGTTAGCGCACATATCGGCCGGGTGACCGGCTGCGGACTCGCCAAAAATATGGGTGACATATTACCAAGGTGGTTGGTGACGGGTTTGGTCTCACTCCTGTTTATCGCCAACACAATCAATATCGGTGCCGACATCGCAGCAATGGGTGCCGCAGCCGAAATGGTTGTGGGTTGGGGCTCGCATATTTTCACGATCCTGTTCGCCCTCGTGTCCCTCACTCTGCAACTCTTTGTCCCCTACCGTCGATATTCCAGTCTGTTGAAGTGGCTCACACTGGTCCTCTTGGCCTATGTAGCAGTATTGTTCATGGTTAAGCTTGACTGGTCTCTCATAGGCCTTGGCTTGATCATGCCCTCCGTTAGCAGCAAGGAAGCCGTCGTCACGATTGTCGCGATCTTCGGCACGACGATCAGTCCATATCTCTTTTTCTGGCAAAGCGCGCAGGAAGTGGAAGAGGTCACCCAAGATGATGATGCTGAGCCGCTCGTCGAAGCCCCCTGGCAGGCCAGGCGGGAGTTTCGCCGCATGCGGCTCGACACTTTCTCTGGCATGGCAATTTCCAATTTGGTGGCCTTGGCGATCATGATTGCGACCGCGGCGACCCTTCACGCGTCGGGTCAAACATCGATCGGAACCGCAGCCGACGCAGCGAAAGCGCTTGAGCCTGTTGCTGGCAGATTTGCCTTCCTGCTGTTCGCCCTTGGCATCATCGGCACCGGCTTGCTCGCGGTGCCGGTCCTGGCGGGTTCGGCAGCATATGCCATAGGTGAAAGCCGCGGATGGAAGTGCGGCCTCGAACATAAACCTTGGGAAGCGGTCGGATTTTACGTCGTCATAGGGCTAGCCACGCTACTCGGAATTGGCATCGACTGGTCAGAGCTGGATCCCTTGAAGGCACTCTTTTGGAGTGCCGTTATCAATGGAATTACGGCAGTACCGATAATGATCGCTATGATGATCGTCGTATCAAAGCACTCCGCCATGGGTAAGTTTACCGCCCGCCCGCAGTTGCTGTTCTTGGGGTGGCTTGCGACATGCGTGATGGCAGCAGCCGCAATTGCCATGCTCGTCGTGCGATGATTGTCAACGCTGGAAGCGACGCCAGACCATGCAACTTTAAATTCGGTCAGCCGGCTACTACGTCGCCCCCCAAGATCCTGCTTCTGTTCCCAGCGGGCTCTTAAAGAGGAGGGGAGCGACACCGGCCTGTCGAGGAGCATTAAACATGAAAGCGTCGGCGAGAGATCTAGAGCAATACCCCACGCGGCCAGCTCCGGCTATCGTCGGCCACCCCTCCCTCTGACTGGGTGGTGGTGCCTCAAGCGAGACAGCAAGCTCTCTCGCCGGGAAAAGGTTTCGAACATCTCGTCGGGTCCTTCGGGATCGAGCAGCTTGGTATCAGCTAGCCACCGCTCTACGGGAGCGAGGGCGGGCAGCTCGTACTCGCGCAGCGACCTTGCCGACGTCTGTAACGCAGAAATAGTGGCGATGAGCGACCCGGTTTCGGCAAGTTTCGCCTGCACGATCGCGCAATCGCTGTGAAGATGTTCTGCAAGGAGGGAATTCCGGATGCCCGCGATCACCATGCGCTCGGCCTCCGGATGGTCGCTATTCGTAGCGTCGATCGTCACATCGCATTCAGAGTCGAGACGGAGCGAACGGTTGTTGAAATTCGATGATCCCACGCGCAAAATTTCATCGTCGATCACTGTAACTTTCGCATGAACGTAGATTGGCTCACCCCCGCCGGTGACGGGATGATACATCCGGAACCGGCCATAGGTGTCACACTCACGTAGTGCCGCAATCAGACGAGCGCGGGCTGAGTCCATGGCGATCGGCTCCAGCCACCCGTTAGCGGTGGCAGGATTGATCATGACGATTTCCGGGCCATCGGGCTCGTGCAACCGCTGCGCGATCGCTTCCGCGATGAAACGCGAGGCGAAATACTGACTTTCCGCATAGATCCACCGCCGCGCTCGCTTGATCAATGCAACATAGAGCGCCTCGATCTCATAGATTGGTTCGCGATCGGGCATTCTCGGCAACGTCCGCGATATACCCACAGGCACGTTCGTGAAATCGGCAGACAGACCGTCCGGCCAGCAATCGCCGCCGCCGCCGCCCACAGGTTCAAGCGCACGGCCACCGGCAGCGTGCCACCGCGCCCGGCACATGTCCCCCAGCGCGATCGCCACGGGCCCTTCAAGCGCCGTCGTCGCATCATGCCAGGGACCGTAGGGCCGGCCGCTCGGTTCGACGCGCCGAGGCTCGTCGTCGACGTGTTCGCGCGTATCCCAGCGGTCTTCCGTCATGTCGATGCCGCCGCAAAACGCCACAGCGTCGTCGATCACCACCACTTTTTGATGATGCGACCCGGCGAAGGGATGATGTCCATCAAGCTTGAGGTGGATTTGCGGGTCGCGGATCCAGCGAAGGATTGTGAGCAGAGTGCGACCGTGAAAGAGTGTCTTGAGAGCGCCAGTATCCCAGCGCAAGATATGAACGTGAAGGCCAGGCTTCTGCTTCACCAGCCAGCTTATGAACGCCCCCACGGTCGGCGGACCGCCATCTTGTCCGCCGTGTGCGAAATTGATGCGCGCGTCAAAATCCCAGCCGACAAGCAAGATGCGCCTTTCGGCTTTCAGCATCGCCGAACGTAGGGCTGTGAAATAACCGTCCGCATCGACGATTACGGTGGCGCGTGTCGCCCGTTCCACCCGCCAATATAAATCCGCGGCCGCAGGAACTTCATCGTGAACTTTCATTTTACGCCGCCATGCTCATTGGCTCGCGTAAGCGCAAGCACCACTCTGTTAAGCGCGCGCGTCATGGCTTGCGGTGCCAGCGAACGACCCGCCAGCCGTAGCCGATTACTAGCAGCACGATGATAGCGGTGGAGACCGGCCCGACATAACGCTCCACCTGCGTATATTGTTGTCCCAGCGCATATCCGGCAACCGTCAGCGCGGCCGTCCAGGCGACTGTTCCAGCTGCAGACCAGGCTGCAAAACGAGGCAGCGGCATCTTAAGCATTCCTGCCGGAACCGACACGACTGATCTAACCGTCGGAATGAGTCGCCCGAGACACACAAAAGCGGCGCCGTGTCTGTCTAACCAGTCCCTCGAACGCTCGACCTCCGACCAATCGAGTGCCAGCCATCGCCCATGGCGCTCGAGCAGCCGACGAAACCCGTGAACGCCGAGCGATCGCGCGGCGAAATACCAGCAAAGGTTCCCCGCCATCGCGCCCGCGGAACCCGCAGCGACTGCGCCCGCCAGCGACAGCGATCCGCGCGCTGCGCGGAGCCCGGCAAGCGGCATGATCACCTCGGATGGGAGGGGCGGAAAAACCGTCTCGGCAAACATCAGGATGGCAATGCCGACATAGCCGAGTTGGTCAATCAGTTGTTGAATCCACTCCCCCACATCGGCTCCATCTGGCGCTTAACGTATGTCCGCGACGGCGGGCTGGAACCATGTGCCGCTACTGGCGGCAAAAAACCACCCACACTCTAATGACGCAGCGCCGTCGCATTTTGCCGCTGTGAGTTGCATGACCAGACTGTTCAGCGCTTGCGGCGGCGAAATAGCCAGCTCTGCCGTTTCGGCGAGCTGGCCACACGGCCCCCGCATCGCCGAGGTGCACCGCTTCTGGTTGCGCGGTAAAAATGCCTATTCGTTCGTGAGAAACTAGACACCCGAAACGAGGCACCCGGCCCGACACTTCCAGACAACAAGCCTAGTAGCGATCATCGCGGCGGTGCTCACGGCGCTCCTGTCGTTCGTGACGCCATTCGTTGCGATATCCCCGATCGTTGCGATATTCTTGATTGTTGTGCCTGTAGGCCTGTCGGCGCTCGTTGCGATATGTCTGGCGATAGTTGCCATCGTAATCATATGCTCCGTTGTAACCGTAACCGCCTGAGTTGCCGTAGCCACGCTGCGCACCATGGTCCTGGCCGCCGCGATATCCATCCCGAGACTGGGCCATCGCCGCTGGGGCGGCAAAGGCCAGGAACGCCGCAGCTGCGATCAAATACTTCCTCATGATCTTTCCTTCACTGTATGACGGATCGTCATGGATATGTATTGAGCCCGTTGGGATGAATACTTCCGGAATAGTGTCCGCAGCAACCGTTCAGTTAAGTCTCTTATTGACAGTGGGCTACGCGATAGCGGTGACGCGGCATCGGCGGGTAATTGCCGATGCGACCCCTTTCTTGATTAAGCAACGACGGCCAATCTTGGACCCTGGTGACCATTTTCGCAATTGGCAGGCTCCTCGCTGGGCCCCGGCGTTATATGAAACGGAAAGAACAGATAATCGACTTATCGCCCGCCGCGTCCGGGGCGGGCGCTGCTATCACCACTGGCGCGCGGTAGCGCCGGGGTCGGGCCTGCGTAGTCGGGTCTGACGACTTGACCGCGGCGCTGCGGCATGTTCGCCGGCTGTTGGGCTGCAGGCGAGCGATATGTGGGTGGCGAATTGCTCACAGGATAGCCGCCATAGCCGTGCCCGCCATCCCAGCTAACGCCGCCATGTCCTCCGCTCCAATTGACACCTGCTCCGTGAGATTGCGTCTGCGCGACGCTCGGAGATGCAAGCGCCGCAGCGAAAGCTGACATCGACAACATCTGCGCTATTTTCATGGTCATATTGTCCTTAATCCGCTGGCCGATCGACCCATGGCTGCAATTTGTGTCAATGATGCCGCTCTTCCCGCCGTCTGTCATGATGGTCACGGCGATAGCCTCGATTGTCGTCGTAATAGCCCCGTTGCCGGTAGCTGATGCGCCGATCATATAAATAAGGGTCATCGTAGTAGGCGGACCGGGGGGCATAGCGGTAGCCACCGTAATATCCAGCTCCGCGACCAACGTTGATGCCAACCCCGCCATGCCCGCCCCGATGGTGGCCGCCGCCATGCCGGTCCCGCGCCAAGGCGGGAGACGCCGTCAATATCGCGAGGGCGGCACTAGCGAGGACGAGAAGGATCTTTCGCTGCATCTTTTCTCTCCTTAGCGCTTCGAACCAGCCACTCTTGCCGATCTCCGTAGCCACGCAGCACTGAACTCATCGTGAACCACAAAGCCTGATATTGTCTGTCCTTAAGCCAGTTCGTCGTGAAGGCACGCCAAGTAAAAGGTGGCCGACCGCAGGACGAGCGCCTCGCCGACAGATGGCGCACTCTTCTCGGCGAAGCGATAGAACAGGCGCAACAATATAAATGAGGATGCAAGATCCTGCGGACTTTGGGTGAGGCAGTGCGGAGGATGTCGTCGATCGCCTTGCGGGGCGAGTGCACGACCATGCAGGACGAACCTCGCTATGCCTACGCCCATTAACGGGTGCCCTGCATACCCCGAGTGCCGTCGTCGCGATCAGAGTTACGCTTCAACCTGCGAACGGAGCCGCCCGAACGAGGCGCCTTCAGCGGTCGCGGTCGCAGCGACGGAAGCGGAAGCGACGTGCGTGGTCAAGGTGTCGGACGTCGGCCCGGTCGTGGACGATCCTACTATCCATTCTGTGGCACCTATTCCGGGCAACCTCGTTTTGGCTCCATCTGGTTGGAATCGGCGTAGGCGGTCACGGTGGCGGGCATGGTTCGTTCGGTGGTCACCGCTCCGGTCCTCTTGCTAGAGGCGGATCGGTTTTTGACCAAAATGCAACCGCCAGGCTGCGCCATTCGGGTTAGGTTCATTGCGAGACGCGCATCATGCTCTGGTCAATGGCCGTCGCGGTGTCCTGTTGTCAGTCGCAAGCCGCATCCGAACGAGCGAGGAATTCAGCATGTCCGATATCGTCCCAGCGTCTGCATCCACGGCCCGCGCGCAGGGGATGCTCTGCCCGGTATGCAGAGTTGATCTCCTGCTTTCCGATCGGCAGGGGATCGAGATCGATTATTGTCCACAGTGCCGCGGCGTCTGGCTCGATCGTGGCGAACTCGACAAGATCATCGAACGGAACGCCGCTTTCGAGGCCGATGCACCGCCGCAGGCTATCGGCGGCGGCGCACCTGGGCCCACGTACGCCCAGTCAGCCCCGTGGGGTGGAGGTCATGGCGAGGATCGTTACAGTGGCGGGCACGGAGGGGGCCATGGCGGAGGTCACGGCGGAGGTCACGGCAGCGGCCATCAGCGAGGCGGCTTTCTGGGCGGCCTGTTCCGTTAACACGAGCATCCGCTCGTGACACGTTGCCGCTCGGGTCCTGATCAGGTGACCGGAGACCGATCAGACCGGCATGTTCATTATATCCTTGTAGGCAGAAAGAAGCTTGTTTCTGACCTGCAAGGTCGCTTCGAAACTGATTGATGCGCGCTGCTGCATGAGCACTACCGACGCGATGTCGGTCGTTTCACCGCGTTCATAGGCCTCGGTTGCGACATCTTCCTGCTCCTGGAGGGTGTTGACCTGCTGTAGGGCATTTTGAAAAGTCGTCGCGAAGGATGGCGAACCGGCAGCGACACCATCAACGCGGGCCGTATCTGTCGTTTGGACAGTGTTCGCAAGGGGGCGGGCGGCGGCATCCCGCAAGGCAGCATTTCGCTGCAGCACTGCATTGCGAATAGCCATGACATCTGCAGCCCCGACGCTCGTCACTATGGCTTCCTTCAAGACATCAGTGGGACCGGGACATCTGTCGCACTGGAATGATCCGCAAAGACTTTAAGAGCGGCCCCGTAGCCCTTGGTTACGCCGGATGCGTTACGATCGCGTTAACCATAATGATCGGGTCAAGGGTCCCGCACATCGAAATGCGCTGAGTAATCGGGTTTCTCGTCTGGTTGGCGATACCACTGATCGAGCGCGCATTCATAAAACGAAGAACCGCCCTTTCAGACGCGTGCACAATCGCAACCACATTGGCTGCGCCTGCCTGCCTGGTGGACTTTCGACGCTACCGCGTCCAAAAAAGAGAAATAATGTCGGCCATTGAGACGTCACGCCATTGCGCTGACCAGCGCGTCGATCGAAACGGTCGCGAAGCGCGTATAGTTGTCGGCGACGCCGTAGGGCAGGAGTAGCGACCGACCGCGCACCAATCCGCCGCAGCTATAGACGACGTTGGGAACATAGCCATCGCGGTCGTCCAGGCTGGGCTCGATGAGCGGTCTGGCGAGGCGCCCAAGAACCTTCGAAGGGTCGTTGCGGTCGAGTAGCGCCGCGCCGATGCTATAGTTGCGGACCTCCCCCACCCCGTGGGTGAGTAGCAGCCACCCTTCATCGATCTCCATGGGCGAGCCGCAATTGCCGAGCTGGATAAATTCCCACGACTCGGCCGGCTCGAGAATCTTGGTGCCGCCGACCCAGTCGAACCCGTCGTTTGAAGCAAACAGCCAAAGGTTCTCGCTGTCCTGTCGTCCGATTGCCATGTAGCGCCCTCCGACCTTCCGCGGGAACAGTGCCATACCTTTACCGTCAGCGAGGTCGCCGGTGACCGGACGCATCGTAAAGCAATGGAAGTCGTCGGTTTCGAGCATCTCCTGCCGCACGCCGCGCGGGCCCAGCGCGGTATAGGTGCCGGCATAGGTGTACGTGCCGTCGGCGCGCTCCACGCGGGTCAGCCGCAGGTCCTCGATCCCGCCGCTCTGGCTCTCGAGGACAGGGAACAGGACGGTCTGCGACACGTCGTGGCTGGCCGAGCAATCGAGCGAGAACGGATCGCCGTCCTTCCAACCGTCCGGCCGGATCAACTCCGGCGGAACCGAGACCGCACTGGGCATATCGAGCATCACCGATCCATCCGCCGCCCAGATGCCCGTGCGGAACGTCACCGACGAGAGGTGGCCCTCACCTATCCCGCGCAGCGACACGATAAAGCGTAAGGCACCCGCGGGTATCTCACCCTGGTCGGGGTGGGCGACCACGCTGGGATTGAACAACGCGGCCGATTCATAGGAATACTCGGCGCTGAAATAAGCACCGATGAGCAAGCGCTGGTCGCGGCTGAGCGCAGTCTGGCCGGGTACGAGGTCTGCAACCGCGTCGAAGCGGCGGAGCAACGTCGCCTCGACATTCGGAAAACGCGCATCGAGCGAGAGGCGGACCCGCGCGAGGTGCCGATCGAGCTCCGCGGCGTCGAGGGAGAGCACGCGCGCAATGATTCGCGCGCCGCGCGACCGACCAGCTATGGCGTAACGCGGGGGATCGGAGGGTAAGAACGGGCGAGTCACCGTCCGCGCCGGATCGGGACGCAATAGGATCGGCAGGTGGGAAACGGGAACGGTAATCATCTGAACACTTATGCTCCGTAACCCCATATGCTGGCCCGTGAAGGATGGGCATGATTTTGCCAAGCGCCATCATGTGGGCGTCCATGCAACCAGGTGCACGCCTCGGGCTCTTCAAACGGCTGTACTTCGCAGTGAGGCATCAGGGCGTCGCTTGATCCTGGATGCTGCCTGAGCCTACGGCGTTCCAGAAGCCGGGATATCCTCAACGCTCTCCCGGCCATCATCGTCGGCGGGGGCAGGCTGCTCCGGCGTCTCGTCTGGACCGCTAGGAAGCGAGTCGGGATGGGGGTCGGGCGGCGCGCTTGCCATTGAGTTTCTCCTCTAGCTTCTCAAACCTGTGATTTTCCAGATTAGTTCCTGCTGCAAAGAGAATAAGGAGGTTGCTCGCTGGGGCAGCGCATCAATCGGCAGCCGCGGCGGCACGGCGCCGGTTGAGGAAGAAGCCACCGAGCACCGCGATGAGCATCAACAGCTGGGCAGCCATCGACTGCCAAGTCGGGAAGATGCCGAGCATGGAAACGCGGATGCCGCCCGCAAGTGGCGCGATGTCGATGATGCCGGCTTCCTGCAGCGCCGACACGCCCTTGCCGGCGAGAACGATGGTCAGGATCGCCATCAGCCAGGCGCTATAGGCGAAGAATTTCGCGATCGGCAGGTCGCGGCTGTAGCGCAGCATTATCCAGGCGATGAGTCCGAGCAGCAGGGTCGCCGAGCCGGCGCCCGTCAGCATCATGCCGCCATTGCCCTGGGTCCAGAGCGCGGCATAGAACAGGATCGTCTCGAACACCTCGCGATAAACGACGATGAAGGACAGGCCGAACAGGAACCAGGCCGACTGCTTAGACAGCGCGCGCGACATCTTCTCGCGGATGTAGCGTTGCCATTGGTCCGCCTGCGCCTTGCCGTGCATCCAGATCCCCACGGAGAGCAGGACGATGGCCGCGAACAGTGATCCGAACCCTTCGGTAAGCTCCCGGCTCGCGCCGCTGATCCCAATCGCATAGGTCGCGATCACCCAGGTGATCGCGCCGGCGAGGAGCGCCCCGATCCAGCCGCCATGGACATAGGGCAGCACTTCAGGCCGATCGGCCTTGCGCAGGAAAGCGATCATCGCGACGACGATCAGCAGGGCTTCGAGTCCCTCGCGCAGCAGGATGGTGAAGGCGCCCAGGAAGGTCGATGCGCTGCTCGCTGCGTCGGGGGACAATGCCGCATCGGCGTCGTCGAACAGGCCGTCGAGCACCTGGACGCGGGTGGCGATCTCGTCCGCGGGGCGCCCCTGCTGGAGCCCCGCCCGGAATTCGCCCATGGCGCTTTCGATATGCCCCATGAGCGTTGCATCGCGCGCGGTCAGCATCGGCTCGAGTGGCTCGAAGCCATCGAGATAGGCGGAGAGCGCGAGTTCCTGGGCGGCGTGGCGGTCGCCAACGCGGTACGCGGCAAGGCTCTGCGCCAGTTTATCGCGCGCAACGGTCAACGAGCCGGGTGCCTGCTGGATCACCACGTCCGGGTGGCGGCGCAGATAGGCGATCACCGCATCGGCCTTGGCAGGCCCGATCGACTTCGCCAATACCTCGGGCGTCAGCCCCGCGAGTGTCGTCAGGTCGGGGATCATCTGCCGCAGGCCGGGATCGGATTTCCACAGCCGCTCGCCTTGGTTCGCAGCGGCATCGGAAAAGGCGAAGCGACCGGCATAGAAGGCCAGCGCCCAGCGATCGTCGGTCGGCAAGGTCGCAAAGCTCTGCATCGCGGTGCCGTCAATGCCCTGATCGATAACCTGGTAGAGCGCGAAGGGGCTGCGCTGCCGCGCGCGCGTTATCTCGCTAAAGGCGATCGGCGGCGTCTTGAGCTTTGCGGCGTCGGGGCCATGTCCATCCCCGGTCATGCCGTGGCAGCTCGCGCAGTTCTGCGCGAACAACGAGGCGCCGCGAGCAAGGTCAGGCGCCTTGCTCGGGGCGAGAGGCACCGGATAGGCCTTGAGCAGATCGGCGGCGAGGCCATGGGCGATGCGGGCAACATCTTCGTGCGCGCCCTTCGCAGCGATAACGGCTTGGAGCCGCGTTGCGCCCGCGATCAACTGTCCGCGCGCCGGTGTAGACGGCAGCGCCGCGAGGCGGGTGGATACCGAAGCCGCGAACTCGGTCATCTCGGCATATTCCGAGGCGCTCTTCACTCTTCCGCCACTGACAGCGGCGCCATAATCGACCGCCATATAATCGAGCAGCCGCCACGCGGTCTGGACGTCGGTGGTTTCGGCCTGGGCAGCGACGCTTGTGCCAAGGGCAAACAGAAGGATGCCTAGCACCGCCAACGGGCGGAGCATCGATTGGCGGAACGAGACCGTTCGCCAGCGACTCGACAAAAGGTGAAGGCTGCTTGAAAGCGTAAACATGCGCTGCGTCTACACCCTCTAGCTGCTAGAGGGTCAAGTGGTTTTGCGACTTGTTTGCATTAGCTGCTTTATTATTGCGAACGGCGGTCTTATCAACCTTCCCTGCTCACCTGAACGCGGCGGAATCCGGTGCCAATGTCTCGATGATCCGGCACTCGGAAATGGTGCCATGTCCGCACTGGACAATCACGTTGCTCAGTTCGAATCTCAAAGTGTTCAGGTCGCGGAGCTTTCGGTCAATTTCGGCGAGATGCTCGCGCGCGATCGCGTCCACCGCCTTGCACGAAATATCCTTCTGGTCGGCTAGCTCGAGCAACTCCTGAACCTGGTCGATCGAGAAACCCAGCGCGCGAGCCCTGCGAATGAAACTTAGCCGTGCGAGATGTTGAGGGGTGTAGGCGCGATAATTGTTCTTCGTGCGGGCAGGCGCGGCCAACAAGCCGATGCTCTCATAATAGCGGATCGTCTCCACTTTGGTTCCGGTGGCTTTTGCGAGACTTCCGATGCTGAGCGGCTCCGTGGACATATCGTTTGACCCTCTAGTAACTTCAGACTGTATAGAGGGTGTCATGTCGAAAAGTCGAGGTGACGCAATGTTCGAGCAGACCGAAGCGAGCGCTATAGCGAGTGAGCGCCGGTGGCGCTTCAAGGTCCATGGACTCGACTGCCAGAATGAGGTTCGGCTTCTCAGGGAAGCGCTCATCCCCCTCGTTGGAGATGAGCGGTTTTTATCTTTCCAGCCGAAGCATGGTCTGCTCGACGTTGATATCGAGTCCGGCATCGGGGTGGAGGTGCTCATCGCGGCCATATCGGCCACCGGCATGTCGGCCGAATTGGAAACCACCGGGAGCTTCGCAGAGGATGAAGCGGATGTTGGCGGTTGCAGCGGCTGCTCCGGCGAACCGGAGCCGGTCGAACTGGCTTTCGCTGATCGTCCAAACGGCTCAATCTTCAAAATTCATGGCATGGACTGCGGTGATGAAGTCGCCGTCCTCAAACGCGAGGTCGGGCCGGTCGTCGGGTTGGAGAACCTGTCGTTCGATCTCATCAACGGCCGCATGTCGGTCGCAGGTTCTTCCGCCGCCGCGCAACTCGCTGGAATTTTGAAAGCAGTCGAGCGCACGGGCATGCGTGCCGAACTGTGGCAAGAAGGCGGGAGCAGCGCCGGTGCGCTAGCGGAGCAGCGTCGACGCCGCGTTCAGGCCGGGCTGACGATCACAAGCGGCGCTATGGTGCTGGTCGGTTTTGCGATCCATGCGCGCGCAAACGGTTTCGCTGCAGTGCTGCACGAGAGTCTGGCGCGTGAGGCCCATCCCCCGCTTCTGGCGATGCTCGCTTATTCCTTGGCGATCCTGTCGGCAGTTAGGTACGTCGCGCCCAAGGCGATCCTCGCGGCGCGTCGGCTCAGGCCGGACATGAACCTGCTCATGCTTGTCGCGGTGGCGGGCGCCCTCGGCATCGGCCAGTGGTTCGAAGCGGCGACCGTCGCATTTTTCTTCGCCCTTGCGCTGGCGCTTGAGGCATGGAGCCTTGGACGTGCCCGCCGTGCTGTCGCCGCGCTTATGGAAATCGCGCCGGATTCTGCCCGGATACGGGATGTTACAGGCGTCGAGAAGGACGTGCCCGTTGCCGAAGTTGCGGTCGGAACGCATGTCATCGTTCCACCGGGCGGAAAGATACCGCTCGACGGCCGGGTGGTTGCGGGGACGAGCGCGGTCAATCAGGCGCCAATTACGGGCGAAAGCGTACCCGTCACGGTCGCGCAGGACGCGGTGGTCTATGCCGGGACCATCAACGGCATGGGCGCGCTCGAGATCGTAACGACCCGGCCAGCCTCCGACACGACGCTCGCGCGCATCGTGCGCATGGTCGGTGAGGCCCAGAGCAAACGGGCTCCAACCGAGCAATGGGTGGAACGCTTCGCGCGCATATACACGCCGGTCGTGATGGCGCTTTCTCTGGCGGTTTTCCTTGTACCGCCGTTGCTGCTTGGGGGAGGTTGGGCCGCCTGGTTCTATCAAGGGCTGGTGTTGCTTGTCATCGCCTGCCCCTGCGCTCTGGTCATCTCGACCCCTGTCAGCATCGTCGCGGGATTGACCGGCGCGGCCAGGCGGGGCGTGCTGATCAAGGGGGGCATCCATCTCGAAACGCCTGCCCGCATCACGGCGATCGCGATGGACAAAACCGGCACGCTCACGCTTGGGCGTCCCAAGGTGGTCGAGCTTGTCCCGCTTGGCGGTCGGAGCGAGATTGAGCTGCTGGCGGTCGCGACCGCCATCGAAGCGCGAAGCGAGCACCCGATTGCCCGCGCGATTCTCGACGCCGCAGCGGAGCGCGGCGTCGACGCCGTCCCCGCGAAATCGGTGACAGCCTTGCCCGGGCAAGGGGTCGTTGGCGCGATCGATGGTCGCGAAGTTTGGGTCGGCTCCCCTGGTTATCTTGGTGAGCGGCTTGGGAGTCCCGGCGATGATGAGCTTGCCACCCAGTTGCAGCGAATTGCTGGGGCCGGACTGACCGGGATCGTTGTCGGCGAGGCCCAGTCAGTCATCGGATTGATTGCGATTGGTGATGCAGTTCGTCCCGAGGCCAGGCAGATCGTTGCGCAACTCCATAAGCTTGGCATCGCGCAGGTCGTCATGCTGACGGGAGATAGCCGCGCGCCCGCTCAGGCCATCGCGCATGAAACCGGCGTGAATGAGGTCTACGCCGAGCTGCTTCCCGAACAGAAGGTCGAGGCGATAGAAAGGCTGGTGGCACAGCATGGCCTCGTCGCCATGGTCGGTGACGGCGTCAACGACGCGCCGGCGATGGCGCGGGCGAGCCTCGGCATCGCGATGGGCGCGATTGGGAGCGACGCGGCGATCGAGACGGCGGATATCGCGCTGATGCAGGACGATCTTTCCCAGCTGCCGTGGCTCATTCGGCACTCACGAGCGACGCTCACCGTCATCCGGCAGAACATCGGCTTCTCGCTTGCCGTAAAGCTCGTCTTCGGGGGACTGACGCTGCTTGGGATGGCGTCGCTCTGGGGCGCGATAGCGGCGGATGTCGGTGCCTCGCTCCTGGTCGTGCTCAACGGGCTGCGTCTTATCGATCGCGACCAACGGGCTCGATAGCCCGATTGCCGAGCGCGCCGAAGCCACGATCTTCGCTTTTCCATCCGTAAAAAGACCACATAGATATGGCCGGACAATGTACCACGGGCATCGACACGGGCTTCGTGACATTAGGCTATGCCAAGGTTGCCATATTGGGTGTGGTGCAGGGCATTACTGAACTTCTGCCGATTTCGTCGACAGCCCATATGCGCGTCGTACCTGCCGTGCTGGGGTGGCGAGATCCGGGCTCGGCCTTTTCGGCCGCAATGCAGCTCGCGGCTCTCGCCGCCGTTATCAGCTATTTCTGGAGGGATGTTCGCCGTCTTGCGGTCGGGTCAGTGTCGGCGATCAGCCGCCGCGAATTCGCCGATCCCGACCTTCGTCTGGCGACCTGGATCGTGCTGGCGACGATCCCTATCGCGCTGGCGGGCGCGCTCCTTTCGAGCAGCCTCAATACATGCAACTCGCCCCTTCGCGCATTGCCGGTGATTGGCTGGGCGTGTATCGTAATGGCGGTGCTGATGGCGCTCACCGAAATCCTGGCACGCCACCGCCGCAGCGTCGAGAATGCATCACTGGTGGACGCGCTGCTCGTCGGCCTGGCGCAGGTCGGCGCCCTCATCCCAGGCGTCTCACGCTCCGGATCGACTCTCACCGCTACGCTCGCACTCGGATTTAAGCGTGAAGAAGCTGCGCGCTTTTCATTCCTGTTGGGCATCCCGGCTATCGCTCTCGCCGGGCTGAAGGAATTGTGGGAGCTGCACAAAGTCCACCTCGACATGCACGGCTGGTCCATTCTGGCGGTCGGCCTTGTCGTCGCATCCATTTCGGCATTCGCGGCGATCTGGGCCCTAATGCGCGTCCTCGAGCGCTTCTCCGCCTGGCCTTTCGTCATCTATCGCGGAGTGCTTGGCGTTCTTCTGGTCATCGCGACCACCAACGCCTGGCTAGTCTGAGGCGTCAGCCTCCCAGCACATCGGGAAATGGGCATGGCAATGCCTCATCGACGCATCGCGATGCCTATGACTATGAGCTGCGCCCAATCTGGTATCCGGCGAATGGTCGTGCAGCTCAGTCAGATGTAGCCACAGTCCGATAGAAACCAGGATTTCGGCGACGGTGAGAGGCGCCGTGACAGGTTCGCCGATCTTGCAGAAACATCGATCAAATCGTGCCCAATTGGGCGGTAGCAGACAATGTCGTGATCAACGGGCATCCGACCTGATCGCCGGCGTCGCAGGCACGAACGGTGTCGGCAAGCACGCGCTCCATACGCCTCAAGTCGGTAATCCGCGCGCGCACTTGCCGGAGGTGCGAAGCCGCGATTTCGCGGGCGTCGCCGCATGCCATATCTTCGGCGGTGGCGATTCCGAGCAGCGCCCGAATTTCGTCTAGCGTAAAGCCCAGCTTGCGCGCACGTCGGACGAAATGGACCCGCGCAACATCCGCGAGGCCAAAGCTGCGGTAACGGCCCCGGCGGGCCGGCATGGGCAGCAGTCCGATACGCTCATAATATCGGATCGTCTCAATGTTGCAGCGCGTGCGCCGCGACAGCTCTCCAATCGCGATGGTTTCCATGGCCGCCCCTCGCCTTTCGAAATTCGGGGTTGAGTCTGTAGTTCCTACAGACGGTAGAGTTCCAGCCAATTGATCGCAAGGAGTCGCCGATGATATCCAAACCATATGCCCAGCGCCACCTTTCCAGCGCACGTGGGGCGCTGTTACTCGCCTTCGGCGCAATGGCGTCGGCATTCGGCGTAGCCTCCTGCTGCGCCTTGCCGATTCTGCTGACCACCGTTGGCGTCAGTGTGGGGTGGCTGGGCGGCATCGCCGTTGCCGCAGCTCCCTATCGGACGCTTCTCTTGGGCTTGAGCGCGCTCTGCCTTGTCGGTGGTGCAATCATGCTCTGGCGGCAACAGCGCGTGGCGATGACCTGTGGACCAGACGGCGCCTGCACGCCGCCTGCCTTGCGTGCTGTGGTGTTCGTCGGCTTGACGGTCGGCGCGATCCTGCTCTGGCTTGGATATTCCTATGTCTGAGCGCGCACCCCTTCTCGAATCGACTATCACTTGCCCGCAATGCGGCTCGGTGAAGGCGGAAACGATGCCGACGAACGCCTGCCAATATTTCTACGATTGCACCGGCTGCGGTGCCTTGTTGCGCCCGAAGGCAGGAGATTGCTGCGTGTTCTGCTCCTATGGAACGGTAGCGTGCCCACCAATTCAACTTTCGGGTCCAGACGCGTCTTGCTGCGCCTGACTGATCTCCATGAGGTCAGGCTGTTCTGCAAGACATCTCCCCCAGGCGGACATACTCAATGGCCACCTCGGGCAAATAGTGCCTATTGCGGCCGAACGGCAGTGACCTCGGCGGCCACGCCTTGGGTCTGGACGTCGAACCCGATCCGCTCGCCCACCCGCAGGCCGCGAAACAGCGTCGGCGGATTAGCCTTGAACGCCATGGTCATTGTGGGCCAGCCCACCGCCGGAATCGGTCCGTGCTGGATCGTGAGCTTGTTCGCCTTGGTATCGATCGCGGTGATGACACCGACACCCTGCCCCGTCTTGTCGGCAGGCGCCCTTTTGTCCATGCCCCCCATACCGGACATGCCTTTCACATCTCCGCTCATGGATTAGGCGTGGGCCGGACCGGCGGCCAAAATGGCGGCGGTAAACAGTGCGATGCGTAGCGCTCTTATCATGACCTCCTCTTGCTGAGAGGCTGGGGTAGTTTCAAAAGATGGACGTAGCGGCCTGCGCAGCAGCAGCGGGTAAGCGGCCGCCAAAACGAACATTGACACCGGCGAGGCTGCCAGCATGCCACCGACAGAGTACGGCGATCCGGCTCATCACCTCCAAACCCGCGCCCGACCCGAGCAGGATCCGCAGCTTCCCTTGCTTTCCTGTCGGACCACTCAGTAGTAATCGGCAAGCTTTAGAATCCGCGTCGTTCCGTCCGCGAGCTTAAGCGTTACCCGGCTTCCTGCGGGGCCGTAGCGCCATTGCCAAAGCAATCCCCGCGTATAGGAGTCGTCGATAGGACGACCGTCCACGGCTACGACGTGCTCACCGACAGCCCACCCCGCCCGATCCGCAGGGCTGCCGGATGCCACATGCACCACAGTTAGGTCAGTAGTGGAGGCGGCGAGGCCGAGGCCGCTTCGATCCTTCAGCATCGGCAGGCGCGCCCGAGGAGGGGCGGAACGCAACCACAACTGCCCTTGAGACACGTCCAGGACGATATCGAATTGTCCGAGCAACGGCATCCCCACATTCCCTACCGTGCTCACCGAGGTCCACCGATCAAGGGCGAGCGCCGGAACTAAGGCGCTCGAGAGCGCGCCCAGGCTCACCGTGTCGGCAACGAAGGCCTTGACGATTTGCACTCCCTCGACCCCGCCAAGGGCGGCGGTGGAGACGGTCTTGCCGACGAGAACGGAGTGCGCCTCGATATAGGCGGAGGATAGCATCAACGCCGACGAACTGCCGAAATCGAGCATCAGCGGCACCGGGTCCAGTCCGGCGATGGACGCGAGCACAAACAATTCCTGTTTGGCACCGTGCCCGAGCGGGAGCGCAGTCCATTCCGGCCCCGGCACAAAGCTGGCCGGCCTTTCAAATGCGAACCGTCGCGTCGCAAAATCGAGCGCCACGCAGCCGCCAGCCAGCACGTCTGCCCCGAGCAGCATATCGATTGGCCGACCAAAGGCAGCCGAGATCGCCCCCAAGTCTGCGATCACCGCGAATGGGAGGACGGGAGCATAAGCGCCCAACATCACCGCGACATTGCGGACCAGACCGACCGGAGCCTTGCCGCTCAGGCCGTTGATCCGTCGCGGCTCCAGGTCCGTCATGCCGAGCTTTGCAGCGAGCGGCTTACTGATGATAGACGCGCCGCTTCCGCTGTCGAGCACCGCGTCGATCGCTAGGCCGGACACCTTGGCCGGCACGATCAGCGTGTCGCCGGTTCCGACTTCCAGGGAGCGCCAGATCGGAGGCGTGGCGAAGCCGCCCCACGACTGACCGCGATCGGTCCGCGCCGCCAATAGCGGAATCGGAACGCTCGTTACGATAAGCCCGGCGCCCAGACAGATGAGTGCCGTCCGCCGGTTAGTGTGCCGGGTAGTCTCCATTTCAGCCCCGGTTTCCACCAAATTTATCGAGAGGGACTCCTTCACGCCTCCACTACCTTGCTCGGCGGCTCCTTGATAGTCTTCCGTTTCGCTAATATTCGGAACATCAGCGCCGAGATTGCCGGAAGAACGAGCAGCGTCAGCGCCGTCGATGTGATGAGCCCCCCGATCACCACGGTCGCAAGCGGTCGTTGCACCTCCGCTCCGGTACCGGTGGCGAGCGCCATCGGGATGAAGCCGAGGCTCGCTACAAGGGCAGTCATCAGCACGGGCCGCACACGTTCCATCGCGCCACCAATGATCGCGCCGTCGATCCCTTCGCCGTCATCAAGCCGCTTGCGGATCGCGCTCATCATGACAAGGCCGTTGAGAACCGCCACGCCCGAAAGCGCGATGAACCCGACCGACGCCGTGATGGAGAAGGGTATCCCGCGCAGGGCCAGAGCAAACACACCTCCGGCCAGCGCCATGGGAACGGCCGTAAACACGACCAGCGCCGGCCAGGCACCGCCCAATGCCATGTAGAGCAGCGCGAAGATCAGGACGAAGCAAAGCGGCACGACGATCGCCAACCGCTCGGAAGCGGACTGAAGGCTCTCGAACTGGCCGCCCCATTCGGTGAAGGTGCCGGCTGGCAGCTTCACATCGGCGATCTTCGCCTGGGCTTCGGTGACGAATCCGCCGAGATCGCGGCCTCGCACATTGGCCTGGATGACGACCATCCGCTTACCGTTCTCCCGGCTGATCTGGTTGAGCCCCTCGGTGTAGGTGAAACGCGCGACTTCGCTGAGCGGGATGGAACGCGCGTTCCCGGCATCGTTGGATGGTAGCATGACCGGGATCGAGCCCAGGGTGTCGATATCGTCGCGCTGTGCGTCGGGCAGACGCACCACGACAGCGAAGCGCCGATCGCCTTCGAACAACAAGCCCGCTTCGCGTCCACCCAGGGCGGCCGCGACCGTACTGGCGACCTCCTCGACCGACAGGCCGTAACGGCCCGCCGCCCGGCGATCGACCTTGATGTCGAAGGTCGGCGCGCCAGATGTCTGTTCCGCCTGCACGTCCGCCGCGCCCGGGATTGTCCGAAGTGCGGTTGCAATCCGGCCCGCCGCTTCGCTCATGGCATCGAGATCGTCGCCATAGAGCTTGACCGCCACGTCGGAGCGAACGCCCGCGATCAGCTCGTTGAACCGCATCTGGATCGGTTGCTGGATCTCGGTGCGGTTGCCGATCAGCGGCTTCATCCGTTCCTCGATCCGCCGAAGGATATCCTCCTTGGATTTGACCTCGGCGGGCCACTCCTTTTCAGGCTTGGGGATGACATAGGTATCGGACGCATTAGGCGGCATCGGATCGGTGCCAAGATCGGCATTGCCGTTCTTGGAAAAGACCAATGCCACCTCGGGCAACGTCTTGAGTGCATTTTCGATCTGGAGCTGCATCGCGGTCGACTGGTCGATTGAGGCGGACGGAATACGGAAATTGGTGACCGTGATGTCCTTCTCGTCGAGCTGCGGCATGAACTCCTGTCCAAGCGTGCCGAACAGCAGCACCGCTGCCGCAAACACGCCTACGCCGCCGAGGATGAACGGCATTGGCCGCGCCACGGCGCGGGTGAGCGCCGGTTGATATTTCTCCTTGAACCAGCGGATCGATCTGACCTCGGTCTCGCTGACCTTGCCAGTCACCAGCAACGCGACCATCGCCGGCACGAACGTGATCGACAGGATGAACGCGCTGGCCAGCGCCAGCATCAGCGTGATCGCCATCGGTGCGAAAGTCTTGCCCTCCACGCCCTGGAAGGTGAGCAAAGGTATGAACACGAGGAAGATGATCGCCTGGCCATAGACGGTTGGCCGGACCATCTCCTGCGCGGCGTGAGTGGTTTCGGTGAGGCGTTCGAGTCGGGTTAGGAGTCTTCCTTCCTTGTGCTGCCGCTCGGCGAGGCGCCGGAGCGCGTTTTCGACGATGATGACCGCGCCATCGACGATCAGGCCGAAATCCAGCGCGCCGAGACTCATCAGATTGCCGGAGACACCCAGCTCATTCATGCCCGCCGCGGTCATCAACATGGTGATCGGAATCACCGCCGCCGTGATAAGCGCGGCGCGGATGTTGCCGAGCAGCAGGAACAGCACGACGATGACCAGCAGTGCGCCTTCGACCAGATTCTTCTCGACCGTGGCGATGGTCGCATTGACCAGCTTGGAGCGGTTATAGGCTTGGCTTGCAACAACGTCCGGCGGCAACGTCTTGTTGATTTCGACCAGCTTGTCGGCGACGCGATTGGCAACGATGCGGCTGTTCTCGCCAGTGAGCATCAGGATAGTCGAGATGACTGCTTCTGACCCGCCGACGCTGCCAGATCCGGTCCGCACCGCGCCCCCGATGACGACCTGGCCGACGTCCTTCACGCGCACCGGGACGCCGGCACGCGTGGCGATCACCGCCTCTTCTATGTCGGCGACCGAGCGCAGCCGCGCGTCGGCGCGAACGAGAAAGGATTCGCCGGCACGGCGGACATAGTTGGAGCCCGCCGACAGGTTCGATCGTTCGAGCGCGTCGGCGAGGTCAGTGACCGAGACGCCATAGGATGCAAGCGCGGTCAGATTGGGCTCGACGACATATTGCTTCACATAGCCGCCGTTGGAATCGACACCGGCAACACCCTGCACGGTGCGCATCTGCGGCCTGATGATCCAATCCTGGACCGTTCGCAGATAAGCGGCCTTGGCAACCACCGTGGTCAGTTTCTCGCCTTCGGGCGTCAGATAGGAACCATCGGACTGCCAGCCGGGCTGACCGTCGACCACCTTAACGCCCTTGCCGTCGGGATGGTCGAACGCGACGCTGAACATGAAAATCTCGCCCAGACCCGTCGTGAGCGGCGCGAGTTGGGGTTGAACGCCGGCAGGCAGACTGTCCTTGGCCTGAGCGACCCGTTCGGTAACCTGCTGCCGAGCAAAATAGATGTCGGTGCTGTCCCTGAAGACCGCGGTGACCTGGCTGAACCCGTTACGCGTGAGTGAGCGGGTCGTCTGCAGACCGGGAATACCGGCAAGCGCTGTCTCGACGGGAAAGGTGACCTGCTTCTCCATGTCGACCGGTCCGAGGGTCGGCACGAAGCTGTTGATCTGGACCTGGCGGTTGGTGACGTCCGGGACCGCGTCGATCGGCAGCAGGGTGATCTGCCAGGCACCGAACATGACGACGAGGAAGGTGATGAACACAACGGCCCATCGCGCTCTGACCGAGAGCCCTAAAATCCGCGCGATCATTCCGCCGACTCCTTGCCAAGCTCGGCCTTGAGCAGGAAGGCATTGGTGGTGGCGATCACCGTGTTTGCAGGGAGGCCCGAGGCAATCTCGACCATGCCGCCGCTGCGCGTTCCAACCCGCACGGTCTGCGCCTTAAACCCCTGGCGGGTTCGCACGAACACCACCGAGCGATCCCCTAGCGTCTGGACCGCATCCTGCGGCACATTCACGCCGGAGGCCGCATCGCCGCCGCTGGCGAAGATACGCGCCTGGACGAGTTGGCCGGGCGCGATCAGGCCGCCGCCTCCGCTTGGCGTCACGACCACCGTCGCTTGCCGCGTCTGCGGATCGACCACGCCGGTCGCCGAGCGGACCTGGCCTTCCACTTTCTGGCCGTTGTTGGTCGTCAGCTCGACCCTGTCACCCGCCTTCACACGCAATGCGTCCGCTGCCGGCATGCTCGCCTCGATCTGAAGGCGGCGCGGATCGGCGACACGGAACAGCTCGGTCTCGGCCTGCACGAAAGCGCCGAGATTGACGGGTGCGGATGTTATACGGCCGGAGATCGAACTGACCACCGCAACCGACCTGCCGTCGCGCGAGACCATTGCCGCGCTGGCGGCAGCGCTGGCTTGCCGGGCTTCGGCCTGAGCGACCGCCAGATTGGCTTCGGCGGTCTCATAGTCTGCCCGGGGCGACACCCCTTGATTGAGCAGTATTCGCTCGCGCGCCAGTTGTCGGCTTGCAAGCGTAACCCTTGCGGCAGCCGTACTGCGATCGGCGGCGATCGCCGACGCATCGCGGCTCTCGACAAGGGCAATCGTTTCGCCGGCGCTGACCGGATCACCGATCCGCTTGAAGATCCGGGTAACGGTGCCCGCTGCCCGGGCAGTGAGCACCGCTTCGGCATCTGGCGTTGCCTCAACGGTGGCACTGGCGAGGATGATGCCGGCGACGCCACCGGCTGCTGCGGGTGCGACTCCGATCCTCGAGGTCTTGATACCGTCCTGGGTGATCACGACGGTGTCGGTTTGAGCAGCATCGGCCGCCGCCTCCGTCTCGGCTGTCGGTGCGGATGGGCCAGTCATTCTGGCGACACCGAAACCGGCAAGGGCGGCGAGGAGGAGACCCATCGCGGCCCCGGCATAAAGCTTATTGCGTTCGGGGTTCATTGGATCTCACCTCCGGAAAGGGTGCGGCCCTGGAGGCGGGCGAGCTGCGCGCGCGCCTCGAAACTGGCCACTTTGGCGTCGAGGACGATCCCGCGTGCCGCGCCAAGGCCTTGGCGGGCGTTCAACAATTCGACGAGCGGGGATTTGCCAGCCTCATAGGCGATGCGAGCGAGACGATAGGTTTCTTCCGCGGTGCGTTGCGATGCCTCCGCTGCGGCAACCCGCGACTGTGCGGCCGCAATCTGTGCCCCGGCCGCGCGGGCTTCGGCAATCGCATCGTTACGCGCCATGGCCAATCTTGCAGCGGCGGCCTGTGCCTCTGCTTCCGAGGCGGCGATATTGCCGCGGTTGCGATCGAAGATGTTCAGCGGGATCGAGACGCCCGCCGTGAGAGCGGTCGCATTCTCATAATCGAGACGCCGCACGCCGACGATTGCCGTCACATCGGGGATTGCCCGCTTCTGTTCGGCGGTCAGGCGGCGCTCGGCAGCCTCCCGCTCTGCCTGCGCGGCAAGAAAGGACGAACTCGTCATCGGATCGACGGGGCCATAAGCCGGTGCCGCGACCGGCACGGTCAGGAGCGATTCCGACAAGCCGGTGAAGGTCTCGTCGACGCCGGCGAGTGCGGAGAGACGGGCATAGGCCGCAATGCGATCCGCTTTCGTCCCCTCAAGATCGGCGGTCACGGCGTTCAGCGCGGCCTCTGCTTGCAGGGCGCGCAGCCGCGCTTCCTTGCCGGCATCGACCAGCACGCGAGCGGCGCGCAGGATATTCTGCGCTTGCTCGACCTCGCCTTCGACGAGCATTATCCGCTGGTCTGCGACGTCCGCCGCTGCATAAGCGCGTGCAAGATCATAAGCGTAGCGGATCTTCGCATCATGATCGCGGGCGCGGGACGCAGCGACGCCGGCCTCTCCGGCTGCGATCCTCGCCGAACGCTTGCCGCCGATTTCGAGCGGCTGGCTATATTGCAGCGTCGTCTCGGCGCGATCGACCCCGCGATAGGGAGACGATCCCGCAACATTCTCGGTGAGCACGCCAATCGTCGGATTGGGTCGGGCGCGCGCCTGGCGTGCTAGACCCTCGTACCGGCGAACCTCGGCTTCGCTTTCGATGCGCCGGGGCGCATCGGCGGTCTGGCGTAGCAGTGTAGCAAACGGCGGCGCCACTTGCGCCTGTGCGGGTGCGCACAGCGCCGCGACGCAGGTCGCGCCCATCATGCCGGACACCACGCGACGCGGCAGCCGGCTTATAAAGGCTCTCATATTCTTATCCCCAAAAAAGGCTGCAATGACGGCACGCGCTACGCGCGTGAATTCAGCCTCGCGGGGGACGCAGAATTGACGAAGGTGCGATAGACCGCGCCGCTTCGGCAGGTTCGCGCGCCCAGATCGCCGCGACAGGTTTCAACAGCGCAACAACAACAGTCTGTGCAGGCATGTCGATTGTCTGGAGCACCGCATGAGCCGCCAGATGCATCAGGTCGGGTGTGTCCGGCTGCTCGGCCGGGGCGTGATCATGATGATCCCGATCGACGCTGATGCCATGCGCGGCATCATGGACGTGCGGCATAGCGTCATGCCAGGTGGCAAGCGCCAGCATCCCGAACAGCGCCAGAATCGCCGAGAGCGCAAAAAGGCGCAAGCGGGCACAGGCCCGCACCGAAGAGCGCAATCTGACCGACGATGCCGTCATGTCGATACGGGTATCGCGAACACGGCCGGTCCACAAGCGCGCCGCAAGACAGGGATCATGACAGTCGAGATGAAAGTCATCGGCGTGGCCAGCGCTGATGGAGATCGTCGATAACGAACGCATGCTCCCGCGCCTTGCCGTGATCACCGCGCAGATGGGGATGATCGGGCGCGAGATCCGCATGGTCATGGTTCACCGTATCGGGATCTGCGCTGGGCCAGAGCCACAAGGCGGCCAGGGTTCCGGCGGCCGCAATCGCCGCCATTGCCGCAAACGCCGCCGTCTGCCCGATACTGGCGCCCAACAGCCCCACCAGGGGATAGCAGATCAGCCAGGCGCAGTGGCTGAGCGCGAATTGCGCGGCGAACAAGGCCGGGCGGTCGTCGGCATTGGCCGACCGTCGAAGCAATCGGCCCGATGGCGTCACGCTCATCGAATAGGCGATACCGAGTATGAACCAGCCGATCAGGACCATGCGCCAATAACCGGGCGCTGCCCCAAAGCTTGCCGTGAGCATCGCCAGAAGGGCGAGACCGATCGTCATTGCTGCCGCAGCCCCAATCATGATCGTACGATCGGCGACCCGATCGAGGATACGTGGCAGGGTCAGCGCGGCAAGGATCGAGCCTGCGCCAAAAGCCGCAAGGGTGAAGGCAACATCGCGCTGCGTGAGGCCGAGATTACCACGCACGATTACCACCGTGTTGACGATGACCATCGAACTGGCCGCAGCTGAAGCGAGGGTCAGCGCCAGCAGCCCCCGCAGGCGCGGCGTCTTCAGATAGATGCGCGTACCCCGCGTGGTCTTGGCGTAAATCCCGCCACTTCTCGGTTCTGATTTCGCGGCACGTGGCAGGACCGTCGTCACGACGAGCAGCGCCGAGCACAGAAACCCGATCGCCGTTCCCGAAAATAGCCAGTGGAAGTTGATGACGGTCAGCAGCCCGGCAGCCAGGATCGGGCTGGTCAGGCTTTCCATGTCATAGGCGAGCCGCGACAGCGACAGCGCGCGGGTATAGTCGCGCTCCTCTGGCAGGATATCGGGGATGGTTGCCTGGAAGGTCGGCGTGAACGCCGCAGAAGCCGATTGCAGCACGAAGATCAGGACATAGACCTGCCAGACCTGGCTCACGAACGGCAGGCAAATCGCCACGGCCATCCGCACGAGATCCATACTTACGAGAAATGCGCGACGCGGCAGCCGGTCGGCGAAGGCGCCCACCACTGGCGCGACGCCGATATAGGCTACCATCTTGATCGCGAGCGCCGTCCCGAGCACCGCGCCGGCGCTGCCGCCGGCGATGTCATAGGCAAGCAGGCCGAGCGCAACCGTCGCGAGCCCCGTGCCGATGAGCGCGATGACCTGAGCCATGAACAGATGGCGATAGATGCGGTTTGCCAGGACGGAGAGCACGTTGCGTTGATCCAGTTCGAGTCGGATATATCCCCCATGGGGGATATCAGCAACGCTTGAACTATCCCCCTAGGGAGGATATGTAAAGCCATGCAGCGCGTTGCATGGAGTTTGCGGATGACGGAACACAGGCACGAAAGTCACCCCGCGATCGTTAAGCGGCTCAACCGAGCGGGCGGTCATCTGCGGAGCATCGTCGAAATGATCGAAGCCGGGCGGTCGTGTGTCGATGTTGCCCAGCAGCTCCATGCCGTCGAAAAGGCGGTCGCCAGCGCGAAGAGAGCGCTGATCAACGACCATATCGATCACTGCCTCGCCCATGCCGAAGTAAGCGATGGTGTCGGATCGGCGGTCGAGGAGTTCCGGACGATTTCGAAATATCTTTAGCTTTGTCGCGCGATCGTCAGAATCTGACGAACGTCAATATTTTGTCCGGGCGGGTTGGGTAGAGGCAGATTTCGACAGGGTTATCGGCCAAAAACTCCTGTCCTCAACCGCGCTGCGCCGTCGCCCGGCCATGAATTTCAGCAAGTTTGCCATGTTCGAGGTCAGCGATACCAGATCCGTGCCCAATGCGAACAAGGCTCCGACCATCAAATTATGGGCGAGCCAAAACGGTGCACCGATGAGGAAGAGGCCTTTCATCCGCGTGGTTGAGGTCTGCAGTCGTGCGAGACTGCCCAATGAACTGCCGGCAAATGCCAAGGCCGACGCTATGCCGTGCCACGTCACGACCGAGAGGCAGGCCAACAGAATAAGAGACGCTCCATAAAGTCTCGTAACCACATAGCGATCGCGCACTGACGCGGAAATGACGAGCTGTGAGCATGAAATGAGGCAGGCTATCGCAGCGGTGGGCGAGCCCAGCATCAGGAAATAGAGCGCGAATGCGGCAGCACCCGCGCTCTGGATCTTGACCACCGTTCGATAGTCACTGAAAAATGGCCAACTCACGACGCACAACAACGCCACGCAGCCGAGGGTTGTGGCAATCACAACCGCCACCGCGCAGTTTTCGTGAACTTGATCCGCTTTTCGCGCTCAGCTTTCTTTTTTCTCATAGCTGAAGCGTAAAGGAACGAGGTTAATTACGCTTAAAGGTGGCCCTCATAAAATCGGCCATTCAAGGCTTCTTTTGGATTGCCGTCACCTCACCGGCACTGCCAACAAGCGTAAGGTCGAAATCGACCTTATCGCCGACCCTCACGGCATCCGTGATCGTCGGCGCAGCTTTGAATGCCATCGTCATCGCTGGCCATTTGGCTTCCGGGATCGCGCCATGATTGAGTGTAATCATGCCTGCGGTTTCGTCGATGGCGATGACGGTGCCATGGCCCTTGGCCTTGATTGCCGTGCTGGCAGCAGGCGCCATCGCCATATTGCCCATTTCGCCGCTCATGGCTGCGGTGGCAGGCACTGCCTGGTTGGTCTCGGCCGCAACCGGCGTTTCCGCTTTCTTCCCGCACGCGGCGGTCAGCGCGGCGAGGCTGAGGGCGATGGTCAGTCGGGCATAGTGCATAGTCTTCTCCTTGCAGGTTAAACAGGTTGGTGGAGGGGTTCTGCCTATCGCCGCCGGAGCAGCAGATAGGCGGCGGGCAGGACGAACATCGAGAGGAGCGGCGCGGTCAGCATGCCGCCGATCATCGACGCGGCGATCCGGCTCATTACCTCGGAGCTGGCGCCCGATCCCAGCAAGATCGGCAGCAGGCCGGCGAGGATGACCGCGACCGTCATTGCCTTGGGGCGGACGCGCAACAGTGCACCTTCGCGCACCGCCGCTTCGACCTGATCGGCATCAGGATCGTCACCGCGCTCCTCAAGCGCATTTTTCAAGTAGATCAGCATCACCACGCCGAACTCGGCGGAGACACCGGCCAGCGCGATGAACCCGACACCCGTCGCGACCGACTGGTTGAAGCCGAGCAGATAGAGGATCCAGATTCCGCCGGTGAGCGCAAACGGCAACGTAGGCCCAGTCGGCCCCAAGCTGCGATTTTGGCCAAGTCGGAGAACGTTTTGGGAACGTGGCATTCGGTATTGACGATGGAAATCATAGAAGAGGACAGTTCGCTCCATCATAGGGAGTGGGTTGATGGATCGGAGTATTCCGGGCGGGGATTTGATCGGACGATGGAGCCTGAGCTTTGCCGATATTGATTTTGTAAATTCGAAGCCGGCCCTGACGCGCCTTGGCCTCGCCGCGCAGCTGAAATTCTTCGCTTCCCTGGGGTTTTTCGCGATCGATCCCGGCTCAATCCCTACCGATGGCCTCTCGTATCTGGCCGAGCAACTCGGTGTCGAGGCTGGCGAGATAGCCGGTTATGACTTTTCCAGTCGGACAGCACGACGGCATTGTGCGGAGATCCTGATCCATCTTGGATATCACCGCATGAAGCGGGTGGATCGCGCGCAATTGACGGAATGGATTGCTGGCGAGCTGTGCCCGGGCGGCCAGTCGATCAATGCCATGCTTGAGCATGTTTTCCTGTGGTGCCGGGACCGGCGTATTTATGGGCCGTCGCGCAAGGAGCTTGAACGTGTCGTTCGCTCACAACGGCAAGATTATCTGGACACCTGGCTGATCGGAGCCAGTGATCGGCTTTCGTCAGATGCGGTGGCGTTATTGGAAGCCTCGCTTGCCGATCCGGACAGCTCGACCGGATTCAACAGGATGAAGGGTGACGCCGGACAGGCAACGCTCGACAACATTCTCGACGTGACCGAGAAACTCGCCTTTATCCAGAGACTTGATCTTCCCCATGATCTCCTGACGGCTACGGGCAAGCCATGGGTCGATCAGATTGTTCGCCGCGTTGCCGGTGAAAAGGCCTCGGAGATGCGCCGGCATGCGCCGGCGCGACAGCTCGGCCTTTATGCGATTTATCTAATGTCGCGGGAGGCGCAACTCACTGACGCGATGATCGACCTGCTGATCGAAACCGTTCACAAGATCGGAACGCGCTCGAAACGCAAGGTGGTGGGCGATATCGCGAAAGACATCGAGCGGGTCTATGGAAAGGAGCGCCTGCTGGTCGAGATCGCCAGCGCCTCGATCAATGAACCATCGGGGCGCATCTGCGATGTCATTTTCCCGATCGCCGGTAAGGCCAAGCTGGCGGCGATCGTCAAGGAGAGCCATGCGAAGGGCGCTCTGGACCGGCGCATCTACAAGGTGATGCGTGGTTCCTGGGCCAATCATTACCGGCGCATGCTGCCAAGCCTGCTTTCCGTACTTGAGTTCCGGTCGAACAACGCGGTGTGGCGGCCGGTCCTGGCGGCCCTCGACTGGATCAGGAGCAAGGTGGATGGCGGATGCCGCTTCGTGCCATTGCAGGATGTTCCGATCGATGAGGTGATTCCAGCGCGATGGCGCAGTTCCGTCATTGATGACGATGGGCGGGTAAACCGGATCAGCTATGAGCTTTGCGTCCTGACGCAACTGCGCGACCGCATCCGCTCCAAAGAAATCTGGGTGGTCGGGGCGGATCGCTATCGCAATCCCGATGACGATCTTCCCAAGGACTTCGAGATCAGGCGAGATGCGTACTATTCCGGCCTCAGCCTGACGCCAGATGCGCAGGCGTTTTGCGCCTCGATCCGGGAGGAGCTTGAACGGGAACTGTTGCTCCTCAATGCCAATATTCCACAAAACGACAAGGTCCGGCTCCTGTGGCGCGGCGACAACCGGATATCGATTACACCGTTCAAGCCCTTGCCCGAACCGAAGGGTCTCGCTTCGATCAAAAGCGAGATCGGTCAGCGCTGGCCGATGACCGGACTGCTGGACGTGTTGAAAGAGGCTGCTCTGGACACGGGATTGATGGATGCTTTCGAAACGTCGGCCTCGCGGGTTACCCTGTCGAAAGCAGCCTTGGCTCAGCGTCTTTTGCTGTGTCTCTATGGCTTGGGCACGAACGCCGGGCTCAAGCGGGTCGCTGGCGCAACACCCGATGTCAGTTACGAGGAATTGCTGCATGTCCATCGCCGTTTCATCCACGCGCCAGCGCTGAGGGAGGCGTGCGCGCGGGTAGCAAACGCGACACTGGCAATCCGCAATGCCGCAGTATGGGGAGATGCGGGCACGGCATGCGCGTCCGATTCAACGAAGTTCGGCGCGTGGGACCGCAACCTGATGACGGAATGGCACGCCCGCTATGGCGGCCGTGGCGTCATGATCTACTGGCATGTGGAGAAGCGCGCGACCTGCGTTTATTCCCAGCTCAAGCGGTGCTCTTCCTCGGAGGTCGCCTCCATGATCGAAGGCGTGCTACGCCATTGCACCGACATGGAAATCCAGCGCCAGTACGTCGATAGCCACGGCCAGAGCGCAGTCGGCTTTGCGTTCTGCCGACTCCTTGGATTTGAGCTTGCCCCGCGGCTGAAAGCAGTGGCACGCCAGAAACTGGCCCTTCCCCAAGCCGGCATGCGCACGCGGCTTTCCAATTTACTGCCGATCCTCTCCAGCCCGATCGACTGGGACGAGATCGAGCAACAATATGACGAAATGGTCAAATATGCCGCTGCCATGCAATCGCGCACCGCCGATCCGGAAGCGATCCTGCTCCGGTTTGCCAGAGCCGAAGTGATGCACCCGACCTACAAGGCGCTGAGTGAACTCGGCCGCGCGGTCAAAACAATCTTCCTATGCCGGTATTTGCGTCAGGAGGCATTCCGCCGCGAGATCCACGAAGGGCTGAATGTGGTTGAGAACTGGAACGGCGCTAATGGTTTCGTGTTCTTCGGCAAGGGCGGCGAGATCGCCACCAACCGCATCCATGAGCAGGAAATCTCCGTTCTGGCGCTACACCTCCTGCAAGCGTCGCTGGTGTATGTGAACACCCGCATGCTTCAGACCGTACTGGTTGAGCCGAAGTGGGCGGGGCGGATGACGCCGGAAGATTATCGTGGTCTCACGCCGTTGATCTACAGTCATGTGAACCCTTATGGCCGCTTCGACCTCGACCTGAACGACCGGATTGATTTTGGACGGCTTGCAGCGTGAGGCGGCTGATCGGCCTATAACATTTGGGTACACCCCAGAGTGATAGGGCCGAGTGACACCATTCGTCTGTCACAAAAGGGTGGGTTTGCGCTCAATGTGACGATACACTGCAAGAGCCACCCTAATGTGACGGATTTTGCACTTGGCTCGTATCGGATATGCCCGCGTCAGCACCACGGACCAGGATCTGGATATCCAGATTGGCCGCCTCAAGAATGCAGGTTGCGAAATTATCCGTTCCGAGACCGGATCGGGGGCCTCGCGGAGCGGGCGCACGGAACTGGAAACGATCATGCAGTTTATGCACACCGGCGACGAGCTGGTCGTGCTGCGGCTCGACCGGCTCGGCCGCTCCACGCGCGATGTCCTGAACCTGGTGCATGAGCTTGATGAAAAGGGAGCTTCGCTGCGCATCCTTGAGCCAGAGGTGACGACGGCGGGCGACATGGGGCGAATGGTCATCACCATACTCGGCATGGTCGCCGATATGGAGCTGAAGTTCATCAAGGATCGTCAGCGCGCCGGGATCGAAGCGGCGCGCGCCGAAGGCGTTTACAAAGGCCGGAAGAAGAACGTCGATGACGATGAAATCCGCCGTCGCCTTGCCGCCGGCGCCAGCAAGGCCCGCGTTGCCCGCGACCTGAAGGTCTCACGAATGACCGTCTATCGGGCGCTCGACATTATTCCGTCACAGACCAAACTGCCGGAAAAGCCGCCCACTGCCAGCATCGCCCTGCATCTGATTATCGAGAACTTCAACAAGCGTGGAAGAGGTAGAAAACCCGCTCGGGAGCGGATTGAGGCGATGCTGGAACGCGACTACGCCATGGTAAAAAACGGCAATTGTGATTACAAACTGACCGTCGCCTATGACCCCGATCCGGATGGCATTTCCCTTGATGAGGAAATCCAAAGCCTCCTCTCCGAGATGTTCAACATCGCAGAGAGCTACAATTGCTCCATGGAAGCCGATATCTACGAGGTCGGTGGTCAGCAACGGTCCTGGTAGAATCAATCAAGCGTTCAGTGTTCGTTCTTCAACCTGGCCAAAATCGCAGCTTCGGGCCGACTGGGCCTATCCGGCGGCGATCCGCGCCTCACAGCTCGGTATGAGTGTCGCCTGTATCGAACGGCGGCCGACACTCGGCGGCACCTGCCTCAACGTCGGCTGCATCCCGTCGAAAGCGCTCCTTCACTCGACCGAACTCTTCGCGGAGGTCAGCGAGGGGCTGGAGGAGCACGGCATCGGCATTGGCGGCGTCGCTCTCAATCTATGCCAGCTCATCAGGCGCAAGGACGAAGTCGTGTCCGGTCTGACCAAGGGGGTTGAGCATCTGCTCAAGAAAAACAAAGTCGAATGGGTTAAAGGTAGCGCCAGCTTCGAAGCGCCTGACAGGCTGGCTATCGAACTTGGGGAAGGGGGAACCCGAAGTCTAACGGCTAACAAGGCCATCCTCGTTGCGACTGGCTCGGACGTCGCGCGCTTGCCGGGTATTGAAATCGACGAGTGCCGTGTCATCTCGAACACGGGCGCGCTTTCGCTGGCGAAAGTGCCGGAGCATCTTGTCGTCATCGGCGGCGGCTATATCGGCCTTGAGCTTGGATGCGTGTGGCAGCGGCTCGGTGCCAAGGTAACCGTGGTCGAGTTCCTGGACGGCATCGTTCCCAGCATGGATCGCGAGATCGCACGTCAACTGCTCAAGTTGTTAAAACAGCAGGGGCTCGAGTTTCGCTTTCAGACCAAAGTGACGGGCGTGGAGAAGCGCGAGGAGGACCTGCTGATCTCCCTGGAGCCGGCCCAAGGCGGGCCGGCCGAGACGCTGATGGCCGACGTGGTGCTCGTCGCGGTGGGCCGAAGGCCGTACACGGAAGGGCTCGGGCTTGAGCGGGTAGGGATCGCGCCTGATGAAAAGGGCCGCATTCCGGTCAGCTTAGGGTTCAAAACCGTGGTCCCGGGCATCTTCGCGATCGGCGACGTCATCGCCGGTCCCATGCTCGCTCATAAGACGACTTTGGACGGCGTACGCTGCGTCGAAGGGATCGCTGGGCGCTATGCCGGCGTCGACTACAATACCGTGCCGGCGGTCATCTACACCTCACCGGAGGTGGCGAGCGTGGGTAAGACCGAGGAGGAGCTCAATGCCGCCAGCGTCGAGTACAAGGTTGGCAAGTTTCCCTTTTCCGCCAATAGCCGGGCGCGCTGCAACGGAGACACGAGGGGACTCACCAAGCTCCTGGCGGACGCCAAGACCGATCGGCTTCTCGGCGCTCACATCATCGGCCCGGACGCCGGTACGATGATCCATGAGGCTGTGCTGGCGATGGAGTTTGGCGGCACCACCGAGGATCTGACGCTCACCACGCACGCCCATCCCACCCTTCCCGAATCGCTAAAAGAAGCGGCGCTAGCGCTCCTGGGTCAGGGTCTGCACATATGAGTTCGACGCTTCTCTACACGGTGCGCGACCGGAGCAGAGGAGTTCACGACAAATGAACGGGCACAGCGTCGGAGAACCCGTTGGAATGGGTCGCGAGGCGTTTGGCCTAGTGATGCTCAAGCCTCGTGCTGCTTTAGTCGCTAGAGCATGTATCGGAACTCCATTCTTCCCAAGGCTGGGGTTCGGAGACGGCTTTTGATAAGGGTGTTGATTTCCACTGAGATGTGACCCGGGAGGGGCATAAATTTCCACTGAGAAGTGACCCATGTTCTGACCTTCCCCTGGCTGATTGCAGCGGGGGATCAAGGAGTGATCTACATGGCGCTATTGAGTGTAATCCGGCGTTGGCACTTTCGGGAGAAGATGCCGATCCGTGAGATTGAGCGGCGCACAGGATTGTCGCGCAACACGATCCGCAAGTATCTGCGCGCGGGCACGGTAGAACCGCAGTTCAAGATTCCCGACCGACCGAGCAAGCTGGACCCCTATGCTGAGAAGCTGTCGGGGTGGCTGCGGATCGAGGCCGGCAAGTCGCGCAAACAGAAGCGCACAGCCAAGCAGATGCACGCCGATCTGGTGTCTTTGGGCTATGATGGGTCCTATGGCCGTGTCGCGGCGTTTGTGCGGGCCTGGAAGGCTGGCCGGCAGATTGAGCAGCAGACCAGCGGGCGCGGAACATTCGTGCCGTTGGTCTTCCAGTCCGGTGAGGCATTTCAGTTCGACTGGAGTGAAGACTGGGCCATTCTTGGTGGCGAGCGCGTCAAGTTACAGGCGGCGCATACCAAGCTGTCGCACAGCAAGGCCTTCATCGTGCGGGCCTATCCGCTCCAGACCCACGAGATGCTGTTCGACGCGCTGACCCAGGCGTTCCGCGTTCTTGGCGGGGTTCCGCAACGCGGGATCTTCGATAATATGAAGACCGCGGTTGACCGGATCGGTAGCGGCAAGGCGCGACAGGTCAACGCCCGGTTTGCAGCGATGGCCAGCCATTATCTGTTTGAGCCTGAGTTTTGTAACCCAGCATCAGGGTGGGAGAAGGGACAGGTCGAGAAGAACGTTCAGGATGCGCGGCGCAGACTGTGGCAGCGTTTGCCGAGCTTCCCGGATATCCATGCGCTCAACGCTTGGCTCGAGGAACAGTGTATCGCGCAATGGGGTGATATCCAGCATGGCAGCTTGCCCGGCACAGTTGCCGATGTTCATGCTGGGGAGGTCGGCAACCTGATGCAGTTGGGGCGGCCATTTGATGGCTTTGTCGAGCACACCAAGCGGGTGTCGCCGATCTGCCTCATCCACTTCGAGCGCAACCGCTACAGCGTGCCCGCCTCGTTCGCCAACCGCCCGGTCAGTGTCAGGATCTATCCTGAGCGGATCGTGGTCGCCGCCGAGGGGCAGATCCTGTGTGAGCATAACCGGATCATTGAGCGATCTCACCACAGTGGCGGGCGGACGATCTATGACTGGCGGCATTATCTGGCGGTGATCCAGCGCAAGCCGGGCGCGCTGCGCAATGGTGCGCCGTTCACGCAGTTGCCAGAGGCCTTTAAACAGCTACAAAGCCAGCTTCTGCGGCGCCCCGGCGGTGATCGGGAGATGGCCGAGATCCTGGCGCTCGTGCTGCAGCATGACGAGCAGGCGGTGCTGTGCGCGGTCGAACTGGCGCTTGAGGCAGGCGTCGCTACCAAGACTCATGTTCTCAACCTTCTGCACCGTCTGACTGACGGTAAGGCGCCTCCCGCGCCCCCGATCGATGCGCCCCAGGCACTGCGTCTTGCCCAGGAGCCACTCGCCGATGTCGGGCGTTATGACGCCCTCCGTAATGGAGGGCTGCGCCATGCGTCATGACCCTGCCAGCGCCGCTGTTGTCGTCATGCTCAAGGCGCTCAAGATGTATGGCATGGCCCAGGCAGTCGGAGACCTCATCGAGCAAGGTGCCCCAGCCTTCGACGCTGCCGTGCCGATCATCTCCCAACTGCTGAAGGCCGAAATGGCTGAGCGGGAGGTCCGCTCGATCGCTTACCAGATCAAGGCAGCCCGGTTCCCGGCCTACAAGGATCTGGCCGGGTTCGACTTCGCCTCAAGCGAGGTCAATGAAGCTATGGTCCGGCAACTGCATGGCGGCGAATTTATCGATGGCGGTGATAACGTCGTGCTGATCGGCGGTCCTGGCACGGGGAAATCCCATATCGCCACTGCGCTGGGCGTCCAGGCCGTCGAGCATCACCGCAAGAAGGTCCGGTTCTTCGCCACGGTCGACCTGGTCAACGCCCTCGAACAGGAAAAGGTCATGAACAAGGCCGGCCAGCTCGCTGAGCGCTTGCTGCGCCTCGATCTCATCATCCTCGACGAGCTCGGATATCTACCGTTCAGCCCATCAGGTGGCGCGCTGCTGTTCCATCTGCTCAGCAAACTCTATGAGCGCACCAGCGTGATCATCACCACAAATCTCAGCTTCAGCGAATGGGCTGGCGTGTTTGGCGATGCAAAAATGACCACTGCGCTGCTGGATCGGCTCACCCACCACTGCCACATCATCGAGACCGGCAATGACAGCTTCCGGTTCAAAGCCAGCTCCGCAGTCTCCAAAACACGAAAGGAAAAATCACCAGCTTGACCCTCGTCCCGCAACGCGGGACACACCTTCCACCCGGGTCACTTCTCGATGAAAATCCCGGGTCATATCTCAGTGGAAATCAACAGGGGGACCGGGCATAGCCCGCAACAACCACATTACGCATCGATGATAGCCTCTCCAGGGAATCGGACATCTGATTACCTAATGGTGCGTGAAATGACGTTTACGTCAACTAAAATCTTGGCACTCTTCTCACGCCGTCGAGGGAATCGTCATGCACCGGTTCCCGGGAGGCTTGATATCGGAGGTCTTGGCCGAGGAACGTACGGATGCTCGCCAGTGAAAAACCGCGCACTCTCATCCCGGCGATGATGCTCGCGCCCGTCTTATCGACGGCTGCGCCTCTCCCCAAGCGCCACTGCACCTGTTTTCGAAGGCGCACACATGCGATTTTCTGAGCATCCCCTCCGGCGTCAGATCGTCGGCGAAATGCATCTGCGCCGTTTTCCTGCACTCGAATTGCCCGCCATGGCATTTCAGACGGTTCGCCTGGTCGATGAGAATGACCGGGAGAAGGAATGGCTGATCCTGCAGCAGCGATGTGCCTCTGGACTCGATCGCAACCTGCGCCACCTGGAAACGGAGTGGTCCGCCAACGGGCGGCTGGCCTGGGAAAGGCACAGTGAAGCGGTCACCACGACGCTAACGTCAACCTCGGTCAGCGCGGACGCGCAGTTCTGGTCTGCTCCCGACGTCGGCCCCTTCAGTGATACCTTGCAGTGGATGGAAACGCTGCCGGGCCTGGTCATCCGCGCAACCCACATCGTCGTTGTGGCGAACGATAGCTACGCCGAGCCGGTTGTCGATCGGGCCGACTTCCATCCGGGCCATCTCGTCTCCTGCATCATCGGGGATAGCGTCCGGATCTGGAGCGACTTTCGCATTCACGCCGGCGGCTACGGGCGCCTGGTCGTTGCCGCGAACGGGGCGGCTGACGGCGAAGTGTCGCGTTCCATCCAGCGCATTCAGGAACTGGGCAATTATCGCAATCTTTCCTTGCTTGAAGGCACGCACAGATCAATAGCTTGACGGCGTCACACACGAACACGCCCGAACCCTGACGACGGGGCCAGCAGCGCCTGACCCCTCCAATTCGCACACAACCTAATAGGCATTTTGATGACGCATTGAGCTATTGACTTACCTATACGTCATTGAGATGGTTATGGGACGCTGATTTGCCGCATATTGGCTCCAGACGTGAAACAGACGGTCGCCTGAAGGCGCGCGGAGAGGAACAATGTCGATCATTCTGACACTACTGGCTTCGAGCACTGCATTGCCCGCCGACACCGTTGTCGGTCGCTGGCAAACCGAGAGCCGTCATGGCGTCGTGGAAATCACCCGCTGCGGGCAATCGATCTGCGGTGCCTTGATCAGTTCCGACGGGATCAAAGCCAACCCCGAACTACGTGACGAAAAGAACAAGACCGCTGCGTTGCGCGGTCGTCCGCTTCGTGGATTGCAGATTCTGCAGGGTTTTACGTGGAAGTCGGGCAGTTGGTCGGGTGGTTCCATCTACAACGCTGAGGATGGCGGTACATACAGCGCGACGGTCACGTTAGCCGATCGGGATCATTTGCGCCTCAAGGGCTGCATCGTCTGGCCCCTGTGCAAGACGCAGACATGGACGCGCCTCCGATAAGCACGAGGAATTTGACAATCACGAAAGGGGAGATGGGCGTGGCAGGCAAAAATTGGAAAGTTGGGATCGCAACATCGGCCGTGGCGGCTGGATTGCTCGCGCCGCAAGCCGCGAGCGCGCAGGCCTTTTACCTTCAGGAACAATCGTCCAGAGGTGCCGGACGAGCCTTTTCGGGCGAGGTCGCCGACCAGGGCGTACAGTCCCTCTGGTGGAATCCGGCTGCGATCGCAGGCATGGAAGGAGTCGATGCCCACCAGGCCGTAAGCGTAATCCTTCCCAAAGGGTCGGTTGACAATGTCAACACGCTCATTGTCCGTCCCGGGCAGTCGGCTGCGGCTGTAGGCGGGAGCCAACGCTCTCGTGATCCGATCAATAATGGCGTACTACCCTCCGGCGCGATAGCCGTCGGCCTGACATCACGGCTCGCTTTGGGGCTGACCGTCGCCTCCCCTTATAGCTTCACAACCAATTATGATGCCGACAGCTGGGCACGGTATAGCGCCGACAAGACCAAGCTGCGAACATACGACATCCAGCCATCGATCGCCTACCTCGTTACGCCAAATCTCAGCATCGGCGCCGCGCTTAATATCGAATATGCCGACGCATCATTGTCCAACTATCTGCCGAACCTATCGCCTCTTCTCGCCGACGGCCACCAGGAGCTGAAAGGCAATGGTTGGGATCTTGGCTGGTCGGCCGGGCTGCAATATCGCGCCGGCCCCATGCAACTGGGCGCCAGCTACAAGTCGAGCGTGAAGCATAATCTCGACGGTTCGGTGACGACGACCGGTCTTCTTGGTCCGCTCGCCGGGCAAAACAGCGTAGTGAATGCAAACGCCACGTTCGAGACCCCCTGGCAGGCGATCTTCGGAGCGCGCGTGGCGGTGTCGCCCAAGGTCACCCTCAACGGTCAGGTGACCCGCATGGGTTGGTCGAAATTCGACGCTATCCGGCTCGGCGCGCCGCTCAACGTTTCAATCCCGGAAAATTACCGGGACACTTGGAGCTTCGCAGGCGGCATCGATTACGCGGTCACACCAGCCTGGACCGTTCGTGCCGGCGTTCAACACGCCCAGACCCCGACGCGCAACGGCAATCGGGACGCTCGAGTGCCTGACAGCAACCGTTGGAATTTCGCTGCCGGCACAAGCTATGCCGTGTCTTCCCGGTTCACGCTCGATGCGGGCGCAGCGTATATTACGTTCAAGGATACGACTATTGATCGCACGACAGCGGCCTATGCCGGCACGGCCGTGCAGACGCCGATCCTGATGGACGGCAAGCTCGAGGACGCGCACGCCGTCGTGCTGTCACTCGGCGGACGTTTCCACTTCTGATGCTGGAGATCGCCATGCCCCAGCCCGCCATCAGCGCCTTCCCGTCGATACCGGAACCGGCAATTCCGCCACGGCTCCTGACCGACCTCCTCGACAATGCGTTGAACCTTTATCCCGAACGCGTCGCCATCGACTTTCTCGGGCGAACCTGGACTTATGCGCAGGTGGGGCAACTCGTTCGCCGTGCAGCACGTGGATTGCAGGATCAGGGGCTGCGCAAGGGCGATCGGTTCGGCCTGTGCCTGCCGAACTGCCCCTATTTCGCGATATTGTACTTCGCGGCGCTGCGCGTGGGTGCGATCGTGGTCAACTTCAACCCGCTCTACACGGAGCGCGAACTGGAGCATCAGATCCGGGACTCGGGAACGCGCATGATGGCGGTACCGGACGTCCGGATAATCCACGAGAAAGTGCAAGCCGTCGCGCCACGTGCCGGGCTGGACAAGATCGTGTTGTGCGGCATGAGGGATATGCTGCCCTGGCTGCAAGGCCTGGGCTTTGCGCTATTCAAGCGAAAAGACCACGCGCGGATACTCGACGAAGGCCTTCATGTCCGGCTCAAGGCGCTTCTCGCCCATGATGCCGAACCTGACGCGGTAGAACGTCACCCTGATGATGTCGCGGTCCTTCAATATACCGGAGGCACAACCGGCGTGCCCAAGGGCGCAATGCTGACCCACGCCAACCTCACGGCGAACAGCGCCCAGATGGTGGTGCATGTGGGAGGACTTCGCCCGCAGCAGGAGAGAACTCTCGGCGTCCTGCCCATGTTTCACGTCTTCGCACTCACGACGGTGCTCAACTTCTCAGTCGAAATCGGCGCCGAAATCGTCCTGCTGCCACGGTTTGAGATGAAGCAGGTTCTCAACACGATGAAGCGCAAGCCGCCGACACAGTTCTTCGGCGTGCCTACGATCTATGTTGCCCTGAACGCGCTTCCGGACGACGAGATACCCGATCTCTCGGCCGTGCGCGCCTGTATATCCGGCGGCGCACCGCTCCCGCTCGAGGTACGCGAGGAGTTCGAGGCACGCACGCGTGCCAGGGTCGTGGAAGGATATGGGCTCTCCGAAACCGCCCCGATCATCGCCTGCAACCCGTTGTTTGGGACGGTGAAGGACAATAGCTGCGGCCCAAGTTTCCCCGGCACCATCATCGAGATCCGAGATCCGGAGAATCCCTCGCGGGTTCTTCCCCAGGGAGAACGCGGAGAAGTGTGCGCCCGCGGCCCTCAGGTGATGAAGGGCTATTGGCAGCGCCCTGCAGAAACCAGTGCTGTCTTCGTCGATGGCGCGCTACGAACCGGCGATATCGGCTATTTTGATGAGGATGGCTATCTCTTCCTCGTCGACCGCATCAAGGACATCATCTTCTGTGGCGGATATAATGTATATCCCCGGATCATCGAGGATGCGGCCTACCAGCACCCGGCGGTAAAGGAGGCGATCGCAATCGCGATTCCTGACGCCTACAGAGGTCAATCTCCCAAGTTGTTCATCGCGCTGCACGAGGGATCGAACCTGACCGTCGATGAACTCAAGGTCTTTTTGCAGGATCGCCTCAGCAAGATCGAGATGCCCAAGGCCTTCGCATTCCGGGACAGCCTGCCCAAGACGTTGATCGGCAAACTTTCGAAGAAGGATTTGATCGAGGAGGAGAACAAAAAGCTCGCCTGAGCCTCTATCCCCTGTCAAGCTACGAGGCTTATGCGCTTGAGTGGTAGGGTAGCCGTGATTGGAGGACAGGGAGTGGATGGCATGGGGAACTCGCTCCACCTCGCCGAGGACGATGAAACGCTTAAGGACGCGGATCGCGACAACCCCACGCACAAGGGGAGAACCCGCGCAAAGGATGCGGATTTACAAGTGTACGGCATCCAGGATGTCGCTCAGGAACTCGGACTGACACTTCGCACGCTACGCTTCTACGAAAAGGAGGGGCTTATCGCCCCTCAACGGGTAGGCAGTACCCGGGCATATTCCAGGCGTGAGATCGGACGCATACAGCTGATTTTGCGCGGCAAACGCCTTGGCTTCTCCATCAAGGAAATCAAGGAGTTTCTCGATCTCTACGATGCCGATCCCGAGCATAAGGAGCAAATGGAGCGATTGATTGCCCGCATCCGGGAAAGGTTGGTCGACTTGAAGACGCAGCGCTCTGCGCTCGACCTGACAATCGACGAGCTTACAACCATCGAAGTGGAAGCGATGGCAAAGTTGCAGCGATAATTTGGTCATCCCATTCTCTAACCGAGCGGTAACGCTTGATCGCGGCGCCCCCGATCCAATCAAGCCGTCAAGCGACGAGCGCCGCGCCGATCGCTAAGGCCGCCCCAGAACCGCGCCATGATCATCCAGGCGATGCCCGACGCGGTCATCGCCCCGCCGACCTGCCATGGCTCGAGGCCAAGCACGCGCGCGATGGGGCCCGCGAGCGCCACGAACGACATCATCGCCATCGAGCAGACGAAGGTCTCGAACATCAGTGGCTTCATGCTGAAAGCGCCTGATGCTTCCTCCCCCACTTGTTCGTCGCCTGTCGCTGTCGCAGCTTCGGTCATGCTGCTTCGTCCCGTGATGCGACCGGCGAACGGCCACCATTCCAGAGCAGCGCCGTCGAGACGGCATAGACAACGAGCCAGCCGAGGTTGAACGCGGCGCCGTCAAGCCAGGTGTGCGCCGGCTCGGGCAGGATGCGCGCGATCAGCATGCCGATCGCGACCAGCGAGACGGGATTGGCCAGCGCTGCGAACCAGCGTGGCCAGGCGGTGCGGCCCAGCGCGATGACGATCCCGAGGAGCAGCAGCGCCAGGCCCAGCGTCACGATCGGCATCAACCAGGCGATGAGCAGGACATGGTAGAAGTGCTGGCCGAGATCGAGCAGCGCGCCATGGGCCGCGGCCGGCGTTTCGAGGATCGTCTTGTAGGCCATGCCGACATAGTAGAAGCCCGCATGGCCGAGCGGAGACCAGGCGTTGCCGGCGACCAGCAGGACGAAGGTCAGCCAGCGCCACCAGCCCATCGCCGGACGCAGCCCTTCGAGCAGATGCCAGCAGCCCGCGAGATAGAAGACGATGCCGGCATCGGCCACCAGCGCGCCCGCGGCGAGCCGCGCCTCGGAGGATGGAAGCATCAGCGCGACACCGTCGAACTGGATGCGATCGGCATAGGTCTTCAGGATCAGCGGATAGTCGTCGGGACTTGCCCTAGCCCCGATGATCAGCGCGTCGCCGAGCGTCCAGAGGATCGCGCCGATCACGCCCGCGATACCGCAGAGACGAAGAAGCGGGAGCCGCTGGATATCCGTCATAGGCTTGTCCTTGCTTCGGCGCGGGATCGATCGACGAGACGCATGATCTCCTGGGCGATCAGCTCGGGCTCGCTGAACGGAACCATTGCCAGCGCTACCGTCGCCTGGCGGCCACGGGCAAGCCTCAGCCCAAGGTGACCACCGCGATCGCGCGTGAACTGTTCGGCTATGCCTGGGACATCGCCCGTCGGGTGTCGCCGGCGATAGCCGGCTGATCCACCCACGACATTAACGAGAGGAGGCGCCAGCGCACCAACTGCATAGCCTTGGCCGACGTGCCGCGGGCACCCGACTGTGATGGGCAATCCACGGTGTACGGTGGGGCAGGTTCGTCCGACGCCCGAACTTATACGGAGGATAGGCCCAGCGACGGATACGGGTAGTGCGGTAATCAACCCGCGGATGAGAGCATGATCAATCGTCGTCGATCAGGCGCCCGCGGCACACCCGCCAAGGTCAATGCGACCGCTGGTCTCGAGGCCAGCGAAGGAGTAAACTCGGCCAGCGTCTCGGATGGCAGTCATGAGAGCGTATATCTGTGTCCGTTTTATGTGACGCCCCCGACATGGCGGTTTGAGTAGACGCGGAGAAGGGCGATGTCGCCCTTCTCCGCGCTCAGTCAGGCGGCGAGCAATTCGTCCGCCGGACCGAAGAATTCGTAATGAATGCGGTCGGATGGGACGCCAGCCAGCGACAAGGTCGAGACGGCGTGCCGCAGAAACGGGCGTGGTCCGCAGATATAGTAATCGGCCTCACCTACAGGCGTGTTGGCGACCAGCCATTCATCGGTAATGATGCCGGCGACGTCATAATCCCGTCCTGCGACTTCATCTTCGAGCGGGGTCTGATGAAAATCGGTGACGGTGATTGACTTGCCCCGCCCAGCGACAGCGCGAACATGATCACGCATTGCGTGGGTATCGCGGTCATGAGTTCCGTGGACATAGTGCACGGGGACTCCCGCCTCGCCCTCAGCAAGCGTTTCGAGCATGGCCACCATCGGGGTCAGCCCCACGCCGCCCGACAGGAGGATCACCGGGCGTTCGACATGCGCTGCCAGGAAGAATTCGCCTGCAGGCGCGGCAACTTTGAGCACCGTGCCCGGCTTGGCTTCATCATGAAGCCAGCCTGACGCAAGACCAAGCGGCTCACGCTTGACCGAAATGCGATAGGTTTCGCCGTTGGGGGCTGCTGAAATCGAATAGTTGCGCTTGACTGGCGGATGTCCCGGAATTTCAAGCCAGAAGGTCAGATATTGCCCGGGCTTGTGCCGCATGACGGCCCCGCCATCAACGGGGCGCAGAACGAAGGAATTGATGACGCTGCTCTCACGCACGACGTCCTCGACGCGAAAATCGCGCCAGCCATTCCATCCGCCGGTCGCATCCTTCTGTTCTGAGTAGACTCGCTGCTCGCGGGCGATCAGGATGTTGGCCAGGAACCAGTAGGCTTCGCCCCAGGCAGCGAGAATCTCATCGGCGGCCGCATCCCCCAGCACCGCCTTGATCGCCCCCAGGAGCGCCTCGGCAACGTGCGGATAATGTTCGGGCAGAATTTGCAGGCCGACATGCTTCTGCGCGATCCGCTCGACCGCCGGGGCAAGCGCACCGAGATTTTCGATGTTGCTCGCATAGGCGAGAATGGCGCCGGTCAGCGCCCGCGGCTGCGAACCGGCATCACCATGGTGCGATTGGTTGAAAAGGTCGCGAATGTTCGGGTTCTGGAACATCCGGGAATACATCTCGTTCACGATGTCGAGGCCATGCGCTTCGAGCGCGGGGACGGTCGCCTTGACGAGCGCAATGGTCTGATCGCTGAGGGGCTGCGTCATCAACTTCTCCTTTTTGAATGCGTTGAAAATCCCGGAATGTCAGAGCTTGGGAATGTGATCGTAAAAATCCACCTGCATCTTCATCGGCCCTGTCGGCGTTACGAAATGCGGTTGCTGAGGGAGAATCAAGCCAGGCTGGTCAGGCGTCAGGACGATCTCCGAAGGTGGCTCGAGGTAGGTTAGCCGGAGTTCGCCCTCCAAAACCCGGATCACGCCCCAAACACCAGCCTTCGTGTCATGTCGCGCGCGCAAGGCAGCCGGCAGAGTGTCCTGGTTGAACACCGGCGTGGAACGGTAAGGCAAGATTTCAGCCATGGGTTTGCCCTGGTCGCTCGATGGCATCCTTACGTTCCGCGTTGGCGACCGATGCAGCACTCCGTTCCTCCAGTTGGAAGAACATCGCCAGTTGCAGGCTCTCGGCGATGCGCCGCGCCTTCGCTTGTAGCGCCGCTGCCGCTTCGGGCGTCATCCTGTCATTGGTCGTTTGAACCCAGAGTGCGAGCCAGCGCTCGAACAGCGCGGGCGTTATCCTGGCCTTATGCTTCAAATGGGCCGGCACCGGTTGCCCCTTGTATCGGCCACTGGTGAGCATGACGGAGGACCAGAACGCAGTCAGCTTCCCAAGATGCTCCGGCCAGTCATCGATCGCATCGTTGAAAATCGGCCCAAGCGCGGGATCGGCGCGGACCCGCGCGTAAAATTCCTCCACCAAAGGAGTCAGCTCTTCTTCTCTGATTTTCGAGACACCGTCCACGACTCGCGCTCCAATCATGTATATATAATACATCGATTATGATTGCGCATAAACGCAAGGCTAGCGCATATTTCCAGGTCGTCGGTCGCGGCGATGTACACAGCCTGAGAAACTGCTCAGCCCCGCTAGTTTAGCCTTGAATCCGAAACACGAAGGCATAGCATCAGCCAGCGACCCGAAGGAGTCTCGGTGAGACGTAGACACCTTTCCTTGCCCGCCCGTCAAAAGACGGGCGGGTTTTCTTTTCCGATTCCGTAGGACATTCGCTGGAACGCTAATCCGCGTGATCTGGCGCACTCGGAATTTTCAAACACCGTCACAAATACCTAATTGTGCGCAGCTCAAGATCTAATCACCCGATTTTCGCGATCAAGCGGCCGGCGGCACCCTGCTCTGCCGCCAGATTGCGATTATAGGCGAGCGGCATCCGGGGACTCTTCCAGCGTAGCGCATCCATGATCCCCGCCAGATCCTCGCCGCTCGCAAACAGATCCTGGTTCAAGCCCACCCGCGTCGAATGCGCGCTCACGCCCTTGAGCAACTGCGCCAGATCATCGGCGGTGAGGTCGCTCAGCGCGCCCTTGTCGAAGGCGCGCCGGATCATTGCCCGCCAGATCGGCCCGATCGAACCCGGGTGCAACGCCCCCTCTCCCACATCATATTCGGTGCGCGCCGGCACCGCCGACTTCGGCAATGTCTTGCGCAGATCCCAGCTTTCGCGGCCAGAAATCGTCTCGATCCGCCGCCCCTTGACCGCGGCCCGCGCCTTGTAGCGGCGCACCTGCACCCGGCGAAACAGCGGTCCCTCCTCGATGTCGGCAGCCGCAGTCCAGGCGGCGATCGCCCGCACCGAGCGCGGGCTGAGGAACGCGGTCGCGCCCTTTCCCTCCTGATCGCCCTTGCTGCGCGAAATCGTCAGCAGCCGCGCCTCGGGATCGATGGCGTCCACAATGTGCTCGACCTCGACCGCGACCAGCTCGGAGGCGCGCAAGCCCGTGTCGTAGGCGACCGACAGCAAAGCCCGATTCCTGAGCCCCGGCAAATCATCCGCGCAGGCCTCAAGCAGCCCCCGCACATTAAGCCCCCGGGGTGCGTCCCGCTCGACATTGCGCACCGGCCCCTTGAACCGCAGCGGCCGCGCCTGGGCTTGCGTGCTGCCCTTCTCCCGGCGGATCGCGCGGAGCCGCAGCTTGACCAGCTCGGCCTGGGTGGGATCCTTGATGTCGAGCAGCTGGTGGATCTTGGCGATCGACGCCTTGTAGCGACCGAGCGAGGCGGGTTTCGCCCCCTGCCCTGCCCGGGCATCGAGATAGTCGGCGACCGTCTCGGGAGTCGCCGGCGAGGTCACGCGCCCGTTTCGGCGGCACCAATGGTCGAACGCCTCGATGTCGCTGGCAAGCGCGCGCAGGGAATGCGGCGAGGATGCCGCCTGATAGGCGGCGATCAGCTCGGCGTTGATCGTGATTGGCGATCGACAGTTCAGCTTGGTCACCTCCCAAGCGAGGTCGACGGCCTGTCGGCCTCGCCGGCTGCTGATGGGCGCTGGGAGGCTCATCTGGACAGCGCGACAATCTGGTCGAAGCTGTGCGGTTCGACCCCATAGATAGCCTCACGCGTCACGCGCCCATCAAAATCGCTCTGCCATGACCAGAATATCGTCTTTTCAGTGTCCAAATGCCCTGCCCTCCGCCGGGATGCACATACCCACCTTATAGAAAGGCGTCAAATCCGCTTATATGATAACTGCAATTATCGCATGTTTATCCTTCGATGCTACTGAAGGTAGAAACTAACTATCGACTTTGGTTTCCATCTGTGCGATCGCGGTCCGAGGATGGACAAGGCTCAGATCGCACAATTCGGCGACACGATGCTGCAGCTCGGCCGCCTCGATGGTCGCCTGCACAGTAGTACATGCGCCGACATCTTTCTCGCCCGATCGCGTCTGGAAGGCGCCGCTGCCCTCGCTGGATTGGCCGGCGTCCCGGTCGACGTGCACGATCTCCAGGACTGGATCGCTGGCCGTAGCCCCCCTCCCCGCGCTTCCGAGGGTCTCAACGACCCGATATCGGTAGCGGCGGTTTTTCACTTCGCGATTAGCCGGGATGAAGACAGCAGGGATTCGATCATTCGAGCGACCCTCAATGTGCTCCGCTCAGTCCTCGACGATCGGACCGAGGCGGAGGCCTACGGCCGAGATGACCTCGCTCATTTCGGGCCCATGTGGCGGTTCATACGCGAAGCAGCCGATGCTCCGCTCAGCCAGCCCGGTTTGGTCGGGGTCGCCGAGCGCGTTCTTGAACTGTCCGCCCTGACCGAGACCGGACACGAGGCTGGCTATGAGGTGGTAACAATCGACGGCCGATCCTTGGATCTGCCGCCGCGTGCTCGCGATCGCAATTGGCTGATCGCTGCGACCGTGCCTCGCCTGCTCCATCAGGCAGGCCTCACGACGAGGGTCATACCCTCGCTCATCCTGCTGCCCAAGTTCCTGCCGCCCTCGCCCGCAGCGCTTGCCGAGACCATGATGACCGCACTCCGCAAAGCGGTCGCTTCAGGCCTACGCGATCTTGACCGAATCGAGCGCGCGATCGCGGCTTCTAGCACCTCCGATGTCACCAGGCGAAGCAAGGCTCCTCTTCTCTCGCGCTTGCTCATGACCTATCCTGGTTTGCAGCCGCGCGCCGTCGCAACGCTCCTGAACGTCACCCCGCAGGGCGCCCGAAAGCTCTTGGCCTCGGTACGCGAGCGAATGATAGTCTAGCTCATGCCGTCCAAGCCGCAGAATCCCCCATCGCGCCACCATTTTATTCCAGAATTTCTCCTGAAGGCATGGAAGGACGGCGATATGCTGCTGCGCTACTGGCGCAATCGTATCGGCCAGATCGACTGCGAGCCCGCCTCACCTAAGAGCGTGTGTTTCGAGCGCAACCTCTACAAGACCGTCGGCTTCCCGCCCGAGCATGCGCAGCAGATGGAGACGTTGTTCATGCAGGTCATCGATGCTGCGGCGGCGAAGGTCCACACGGTGCTGCTAGAGGGGCGGCTCAACGAGCTCAGCGATGGTCAGCGCTCGGATTGGGGCCGCTTCGTCATGTCGCTCTGGTTTCGCACGCCGCTCGACATGCGCGGACTGAAAGAGGCTGTTGGAGCCCTCGTCGCTCCCGAGGGCGGCAAGGCTCTTCTTGGCATCGACCCTCCCGCCGAACTTCCGCCCGACGCCGTCAGCGCGCTTCAGATGGAAATCTTGAGGACCGTCATCGACGATGCAGAGCGCGGACGATCCTTCATCAACATGGATTGGCGCGTGATCACGACTACAAACCGGCGAGAGTTCTGGGTCTCCGATTGGCCGCTCGACGTCCCCACAAGTTTCGCCTGGCTCGGTGATCGGTCCTCATACGTCACGCTCCCGATTGCGCCGAACAAGCTCTTCGTGGCCGCAGGATCGCGTTCCCTCGCCGATCGCATCGCAGCTCTACCCGAGCGCGAACTCATCCTGAGGCAGAACCGATCTACCGTCGGTCATGCGCAGAATTTCGTCGGAGCCAAGAGCCCGGACGCGGGCGATTTCATCCGGCAGAATTTTGGCGGCCGAGTGCGACACTCCATAACTGGCAGCATCGCTGAGAAGTACAACTCGGCAACCTCCTGAAGCTATAGCCCGGCACAGTGCCCGTGCGGTGGTTAGCGCTGCGCCAGGACGCCTTCGATTGCCTTGAGCAATTCGGCCGGTGTTGCGTCTGCCTTGGGTGGCACCTTGATGGTAAGGCCCCCTCCCCTCGCCTTTGTGTAACGCAAGATCACCTTGCCACCTTTGCCGGTTAGCTCCTTTTCGCTCGGAGACTTCGCCACAGGCTCAACCGTCGCCTTCACGAGACGCTTGGCAACTTCGGGCCCGCTGATCTTCAATCCCTTCGTGGTGCGCTCCTCCTCGATCCGCTCGGCCTCATCCCGCATCTTTGCGAGCGTCTTCGCGTCACCAGCAAGCGGCTTGATGTCCCGCGCCACGCGAACCGTGATATCGTGCGTGTCCGAGAATGCAACGATCAGGACATCGGGCAAACGCGCAACGTCCAGCAACCGGCTGAGCCAAGATTTGGACAGGTTCAGATGGTCGGCCATCTGGGACTGCGAACCTTCGTAGAACTCAGCCAGCGCAATCGTATATTCCTTGGCGCGTTCCCAATCCGAGATGTCTTTCCGCGAGCGGTTCTCGACATCTGAAACCCTGAACGCTTCCTCATCCGTGACGCTCTGGATTGTCACCAGATACTCGTATTCGGGGTGATGGTGAGCGCGTAGCCACTTCACGGTCCACCAGCGCCGGACACCCGCGATAATCTCGTAGTCGAACTCGGGATCGTCCTTCAGTCTGCGAACGATCGCCGGAATCCGCTGCTTCTTAGCGGAGAGGAAAGAGTCGATCAGATCGCGGCAGCTCTCCTCCGACAGATGGTCGAGATCGCGATTGTGCATTCGCCAGGGACGGCATTTCGCGGGGTCCACCCACTCGGTCCGGTCGGCCACGGACTTGCCCGTGGCGATGCGCGCCAGCGTTTGGCTGCGACTCGCCATGATGCCTTCAGCGGGGTTCGACTTGTCGAGATTTTCCTCGTCGTCGAGACCTTCCGTGAATTGCGAGCCGAAGCCCTTATTTCCCTTGCTCATCGGCCCATTCCTTCTTCACTTTTAGCCGCCTTTGCCCCCCTCACCAACTCCGAGTTGCCACGTGGCAACTCGCCTGCATGGGGCACTTCCTGATTGGGTAGGTTCGACTGGCGGCTTTGCATAATCACTTCGTTCAATCTATTGTTTTTGCTGTACTTATGCCTGAGTTGCCACGTGGCAACTCTTTGTCAAATAGCCGGTCCAAACGGCCTTCGGCGGCTTGCGTCACACCGCGCCTTTCGCGGCAGTTGCCACGTGGCAACCGCCCTCAGACCTTGCCCCCTGCCCTGCTCGCCCAGGTCCGCAGAACATCCTGTTCGATGTCTCTGCAAACGTCGTTCAGATGCCTCATGCAACGATTGTAAACCTCATGCGATGTGACCGGTTTTTCTAGTTCGAACACCGTTTTCATTCGCGAGCTCGCATTGTCGATTTCGGCGCTCGTCACCATCACCGATTGGGTCATTGAGCCGCCGAAAACCTGTCGCATCATCGAGAGAATCTCGCGATGCATTGACTTGCTCTCGTCCACCCGACTGCCAACCAGCCTGATGAAATTGTAAGCGGGACGGCCACGGCCGGCAATTTGCTCGAGCTGCTTCATCGTGGTCCGCGTCATGTCGATGAAAGAGACCGTCGAGGCAAAGTCCACAAGGCTGGGGGGCACTGGGATCACCATGCAGTTAGCGGCCTGGAGGACGGCCATCGACACCATGCCTAGCGCTGGCGGCGGATCCATGATCACAATGTCGTAATCCTCGACTACCGTGTCAATCGCTTCCGCGATGAGATCGATAATCTCCATGTTCTGGTTCTTCGCCATGTAGCCGGCAATCTCGTACTCGAGGTTATACAGCCGCAAGTTCGACGGGATAAGATCCAGGTTATAAAAATGCGTCTTGCGGATAATCTTCCGCACGCCGAGCAATTCCGGATTATGGAAGTGCCCGTAGAGTGTGTCTTCCTCCTCCAGATCTACGTCGGGCCGATAGCCAAACATCATCGTCGAAGACGCCTGGCTATCACAGTCGATGAAGAGCACGCGGTAGCCGTGGATCGCGAAATGCTGCGCAAGATGCAGGGCAATCGTCGATTTGCCGACACCGCCTTTGAAATTGCAAACCGAGATAATAGCCGGCGTATCTGTCGGCTCGCGCCAGGGCCGTGTACCAAAGACCTCGCGCATGTGGTCGAGTTCTTCCAGGGTGTACTGAACCCGATGGCCTGATCCAGTCCGGTCGCGCTCGGGAAGCCGACCATCACGTTCAGCCTCCCGCACAGCTGAGGCAGTTCTGCCAACCAGCGCAGCGGCTTTTGAGATCGGGAAGGTGGGGCCGCGTTTCTGACCTGTCTCGGGATCGACCGCACTATCCCGGATGCGTTTGAGGATCGTCAGCGCTTTCCTGTGAAGGACATCCAGACCACCCTCGATCAGGTCATCCGGTTGAGTTAGGGTTGCGTCAGTGGCCATCGGATTCCGCTTCTGTGGGTTTGATGACCCACAATAGCCGCGTTGGCAGTTTTGAGCAACAAAATGGCCATCAAACTTACAACATGACCGATGATCTCCGAGCCCTTTGCCCCGTAGCAAGTTATCGGGCCAACGCATGGCGCCTCATGACCGATGATCTCGGAGCCACTCTGAGTCGTGGGCCAATCGTGTGACGTAATGGCAGGTCCGAACTGCAGTCTGTGGATAACTACCGATGATGTCGGTACTTTCCGATGATGTCGGTGCACCAGAACGATGATGTCGGTGCGAGCTGACCGATGATGTCGGAGCCCATACCTATTACTAGAATCAACCTAAGAAAAACCGATTCGCGAATCGTTTTGATTTTTCGAATTTGAAGGGGGTAGGGTGGTCTGACGATAAAAACGGCACCGACATCATCGGTATTCTTGCAAGTCTCAAGGCCAATTCCGCTCTGCAACTGCCAACAGGGTTGATTTCGCTCCTCAAAGCTGTTGAAAGATGCCTGACACAACCCTCGGCTGATTCGGGGGGAAGGGCAGACCATGAATGGGGATCCACATAGGCCGCTCGGGCACCAATACGCGCTAGCCATGCTCAACGGCGGCGAAGAAAGCGTGCGGAAGCTCGCCACGACCGCCGGCACCCAGCTCACCCTCGACGCCTTTCTCCGGGTCCAGGACGAAGAACCGGTCCCCGCATTCCTGCATTCTGCCCTGTGTGCGATGTCGCTGCCAACCAAGCGACCGAAAGACGACACACAGCCGATCGTTCGTGAAGACGGCAAATACGCGCTCGCAATCAACCCAAGACCTGTCCTGCAGAATGTCAACGGCAAGTCGGTCATGCGAAGTCTTGGCGTGCCATACGGTGCTTACCCCCGCGTCGCGCTAATCTATCTCTTGTCGCAAGCGGTGATGAAGCAATCGCGCGACGTCTATCTCGGCAGGAACTTCACCGAGTGGATGCGCCGACTGGGCTACCAGACGGTCTCCTACGGCCCGCGGGGCACTGCCAATCTTATGCGCGAACAAGTCGATCGGCTGCTGGCCTGCGAGTGGCAAATTCGGTGGGATGGGACCGGGACCGACGACAACGCCTTCGCTGTACGGGATGTCAAAATCTCGAACGAATATGCAGGCTCGCTCGACAAGAATGGCTCATTTGCGCGCGAAATCCGCATGTCGGAGGCCTTTTACAGCCATCTCATTGATCACGCCGTCCCGCTGAACGAAATCGCTATCCGTGAGCTCAAGGGCACCCCGACTGCGCTCGACCTCTACACCTACCTTGCATATCGGCTGCCGCGAATCGGCTCGGACAAGGGTCAGGTCATCTCCTGGGACCAGCTCGCCAAGCATCTGGGTAACGAGGCCGACAGCAAGCGCTTCCGCCAGACCGTCCGCGAGACGATGCAGATCGTGTCAGCGGTCTATCCGAATGCAAATGTCGATCTTTCGGGCCGGAAGGTAGTGTTGCACCCTTCACCGGCCCCGATGGAGCGCAAGCTCGTAGGGCCTCACCTCCGACTCGTTGGGGCCGCAGCACCAGGAACGGCACCGAGATCATCGGTCAAGGTGCGTCGCGAGGTCGACTCCTCGCTTCAAAAGGACTCGGAGCCGCTTCTCTCGTTTCCGACCGGGTCGTTATCCTATGGCGCGCGGGAGGCTCGTTTCCGGCAGATCGGCCTGACAAAGGGAAATCCCTGGTCCGTGGACGACATGACGGCCGCTTTCCGCAAAGGATGCCCGAACTTCAACAAAGAGCGCACCGACAAGGAATGGCTCCGCGTCTGGGAAGCCTTCGTCATTAGTTACGCCGAGCGCCGCGCGAATCGGCCTGACGACTGACCGATGATCTCCGAGCCGTTCGCGTGAACGCGGCGCCGGGGGAGTCTGTCCTCAACGATCGGACCAGAGAAAAAAGGGAAGGGGGTCCGAGCTTGTAAGCAGGAGGTAGAATTATGCCGCTTACAGCCAAACGCCCCTCACAGGAGCTTGTAGACTTAGTCGGAGCCCTTGGTGGCACCTGGAGCGGCTATGTCGCGATGTGCCAATGCCCTGCGCATGCTGACAGCGATCCGAGCCTATCGATCCGGCAAGGCGACCGTGGCATTCTCGTCACCTGCTTCGCCGGATGCTCCCGGGACGACGTGCTCCGCGAGCTTCGTCGCGTTCGCCTTGGCCAGCATTATGCGCTGCCTGACCCGGCCAACCCTCCACGCGCTGCAAACGTCCAGAGGATCTGGGATCAAGCGATCGATGTCCGGGGCACGCTTGCCGAGCGCTATCTTGCGCGCCGCAATCTCCTGCCTCCACCGCCGGACATTCGATTCCACCCGCGATGCCCGTATCTCCCGAAACCGAAGACGGTTTTTTTGCCTGCGCTACTCATCGCGGTGCGCGAAATCAGGAAGCTCGTCGCGATTCAGCGAATCTTTTTGGACGAGAACACCGCCGACTACGTCCGCAAAGTCATGCTCGGCACGCCGCTGTCTGGCGCTTGGTGGGGAAGGGGAGGGGGCTCCACGCTAGCGATCGCCGAAGGGTTCGAGACTGCGGACGCGTTCTGGCGGCTGAACGAAATTCCCTGTTGCGCGTCGCTCGGCGCCCGGCGCTTGAACCAGCTCATCATCCCGCCGGGCGTTACCAGCTTGCTGATCGCCGAAGACAATGACCCCGAAGGAAAGCGCGCGGGCGCATTGGCTGAAGAACATTACGCCCGCCCGGACCTGCACATCCGTCGATCACCACCGCCGTCAAAATTCAAAGATTGGGCAAAGGCACTCGACGCGGAGCGTCGCAACCGCGCTTGGTCGGTCGGCTCTACTTAGGAAGCGCCTTACTGCGGCGGCGAGGCGCGGGTTTTGAAACTACCTCCACCGCTTCAGGGCCGTTCTGCGCTACGTCGACGGCGGCCGCTTTCGCTCCCGAAATGCCAAGCTTTCTCCGTCCGGTCTTAGCGGCCTCCGACACAGGCCCCGCAGCCGCATCAACTACGGCCTCGGCCTTTCTCCCCCCTTTGCGGCCAAGCCCAATGGCAAGTGCAAGTGCCCGCCGACGCTCGGCATAGTTTGGCGCAACCATCGGATAGTCCTTCGGAAGCCCCCACTTTGTTCGATACTCATCCGGCGTCATATTGAAGTTTGTGGACAGGTACCGCTTGAGCATCGTCAGCTTTTTCCCGTCCTCCAGGCACACCAGATAGTCTGGCTTGATCGAACCGCGCACGGAGACGGCAGGCGTCGCCTTTTCCAGCGCGAAAGGCGCCGGGTTGAGCAAACTGTTCAGCGCGCCGAAAACACTTCCGATCAAATTCGGCAGGTCCGCGACCGCAATCGAGTTGTTGGAAACATGCGCGGCAACAATGTCCGCGGTCAGAGTCAGAAGATTATCGTCGACCAAGATGCCCTCCGTGTTTCGGCCAATATCGATCAGCCTGCCTCTTCTGTCGAGCGGCTGTCGACGCTCATCGCCACCGAACCAAGGAAAGAGGGGAGGGGGATCGGGAATGTGATGCTGCCGAGGGTGCAGCGACACAGGAGATCCCGACATGACCGACCTCTTCGACGCGGCGGATCGCGCCGACCGCGAAGCTGCGCGCCGCCTCTTGCCCTACCTTCAAGCCGACATGCCCATCACACGTCGGGTTCTGAACGACGCGATGGTCGCCGCCTTTGGTGGCACCGACGCGAACGGCCGGTGGACGCAGCGCGACAGCTTTGAGGTTCTCGAGCACGCACTCGCGCTTCATCTGCATTCGAACGATCGAAAGCCTTCGACCCTGGAAGACGTCCCACGGATCATCGCCCTTGCGGGCAGGCTGCCGACCCAGACCGTCCGCAGCGAAGAGCAGATCGAGTGGCAACAATTCTCGACCCCGGTCGATATCGCGGCCGTCGCCGTCCTGCTCGCCAATGTCGATGCTGACGATGTCATCCTTGAACCCAGCGCCGGCAACGGGCTGCTTGTCGCCCAGATCGGCGCGCGCGCCGCGCTGTAGCGCGACGATTACGGAGTCCGGTCGGCGTCAATTTTGATGGCCGATAGGTGGCCGCGCCGGTTGGTGAATTCTGGCTACCATTTGCTGTTGCGAGGAGCAACCGTCGAGCGACAATTACGACGCTGGGTAATTGTCGCTGGCGCTGGCCGGAAGCGAGGGTTTGAAGCGCATGGGATGGTTGGCATGTAATTGCCGCTGGCGACAATTACCCGTTGCCTCAGCAAGGGTGCTCCCGAGCGCGAAGCCAGCGACAATTATGATGGCCGGTCCGGGGCGCCATTGGGCGGGTCGTAATCGCCGGCGTTGATGCGGGCGACGGCGGAACGCTTGCGGTAGCTTTCGCCGTTCATCTCGATGATGGTCGAGTGGTGCACGAGGCGGTCGATCGCGGCGACAGCCATGGCGGGATCAGGGAAGACGTTGTCCCATGCCGAAAATGGCTGGTTGGCGGTAATGGCGAGCGAGTGGCGTTCGTAGCGGTGGGCGATGAGCTCGAACAAGGCGCTGGTTTCGACCTGGTCCTTGCGGACGTAGGACAGATCGTCGAGCACGATGAGATCGAACTTGTCGAGCTTGTCGAGCATGGCGGGCAAGCTGAGGTCGCGGCGCGCGGACTGGAGCTTCTGGACCATGTCGGTGGTGGAGCAGAACAGGACGCGCCGCCCCGTGTCGATGAGGGCATGGCCAATGGCGGCAACTGCGTGCGTCTTGCCGGTCCCGCTCTGGCCGAACAGCAGCAGGTTGCCGCCGTTCTCGATCCAGTCGTCACCGGCGGCGAGGGACAAGAGGTGCGGTTTGCGGATGCCGGGGGCGGCGTCGAAATCGAAGGTGGCGAAGGTCTTGCCTGCGGGCAAGCCGGACTGGTCGCGATGGCGCTGGATGCGCCGGGAGGAGCGATCAGCCATCTCGATCTCGAGAAGCGAGGCCAGCAGGTTGGCGGCCGGCCAGCCATCGCGATCGGCGGTGTCGGTGAGGTGCTTCCAGTTGCGGTTGATGCTCGGCAGGCGCAAGGCCTTCAGCAGGGTAGGCAGTACGGCGGCGGCCTGATCCTTGGTGCGGGTCATCAGTGCACCTCCCCGCTGGCGATCAGGCTGTTGTAGCTGTGCAGATCGGGTGGCGGGATAGCGACATCGCGCTGCGATCTTGCGGTTGGCAGGAACTCGTCCCTGAGCGCATCGACATCGGGCAAGCGCCCGCTGTCGAGAGCCTCATCGATCCGCCGGGCCAGCACGTCGACACAGTCGCCCCTGGCGGCGATATCGAGCAGCGCGACGGCATCGCGGCAGGCCTGCCGTCCATCGAGTTGGGCATCGAAGGCTTGCCAGGCCCGCCGGTAGGCGTGATCGGGGAAGAGGGCTTCGCGGTAGACGAGGTTGCGCAGTGCACCGGGCTTGCGGCGCAGGTTACCGATCATGTGCCGGAAATCGATGCTATGCCCCCGGTGGGGATGACTGATCCGCACACGCGGCGTGGACATTACCCTGTCCGGACCGAGGAAGAGCTCGATGCGATCGTCAAAGAGATGCGCGTTGAGGCGCCGTCCGACGAGGCGGGAAGGCACCGAATAGGTAACCCGATCGATGGCGACGGTGCCGTTGCGGGTGACATCGACGGTGACCATGGCGAAATCGGTGGTTCGCCTTGCGGGCAGCGCCTTGAGTACCCTGCGTTCTGCATCGATGCGCGCAGCATGTCGCCGGTTCTGTCTGGCGACCTGCGCCTCAACGAACTCGCGCCAGGCCTCGATGCTGACGAAATCGCGGCTGCCCCGCCGGCGTAAGGCCTGATCGAGCCGTCGCTTGAGATGGGCATGGGGACCTTCGATCGATCCGTTCTCGTGCGCCTCGCCGCGGTTGTTGCGGGTAGCAAGCATGCCGTAATGACGACACAGCTCGTCATAGCTTCGGGTGAAATCCCGCTGCGCATCGGCGTTGAGGTTTTTGTAGGCGGCTGACAGGGAATCGCTGCGGTGTTCGGCCGGCGCACCGCCCAGCTTCCACAACGCATCCTGCAGGTGCTCCGAAAGGGCGGCAAAGCTCTCCCCGCCCAGCACGACAGCCGCATGCTCCCAGCCACTCGCCGCCAAGCGGAAGTGGTAGAGGCGATAGGCCAGGGTCTCGCCGGCAACAGTGACCTTGAGACTGTCGCATACCGTGAAATCCGACAGGCCCTGCCGACCGGGCTCATGATGCTGCGGGAAGAAGATCTCCTTCTCGCCGCCGTGCAGTGCCCGCCAGCGGGCGATCCGGCGTTCCAGTGTTCGTCGTATCGCATCGGGAACAGCATCCTCGCCGAACTCGTCCTGGAGCGTCTCGAAGACCGTGACGGCAATGATACCGTCGATCTGGAGCAACTCCTCTATACGTGGCCAGAATGGCTCGAGCGGATCGGCGCGGGTGCGCCAGTGGCGCTCCTTCTTCTTCTGGGACGGAAGCTGCGGATCGTTCTCGATCCGGCGTGCGCTGCGTTCGCTGATACCGGCCTTGGCAGCCGCGACGGCCTGGGTGTGTTGGCGACGATGGGTCATGAAGAGAAATACCTGCTGATCGGAAATGTGGTGGCCCGGCATCGCAAACCCATCGCTCGTTGTTCGATGAGTGTTCCGATACCACCGCCCGCCACAGCCCCGATCTGCCCCCCGAAAGAAGGGGAAAAAGATCGCCACCGGTTGTCTGGTCCGCTCTCCGGTCGGGGCTGCGCCCCTCCCTACGATCAGACCAGACAACCGATCCTACCGGCCATCATAGTCGCCGCTCAACCGGCCATCGTAGTTGTCGCCGCGCACCGCGCTCCACCTCAACGAGCTCGATCCCGTTCGCCGCGGCCGCCTGACCGACGTATTCCCCGACGCAGTGATCACCGGGCACGACGGCGCGACGATCAATTCCACGCTCGGCAGTGCCATTCGCCCAACCCTCATCATCATGAACCCGCCATTCTCGCGCTCGCTCGGCCGAGGCGCGGATGACTATGCGGCGGTCCGTCATCTCCAGGCAGCGCTTCGGCGCCTTCGCCCGGGCGGACGTCTCGTTGCGATCATGCCCGACTGGTTCGGCCCGAGCGCTAGGATGCGCGACCAATATGAGACGGTTCTGCGCGACGTCACCGTCAGGACCTCGATCCGCCTCGAGAAATGCTATCTCAAGCATGGCACATCGATCGCCCTCCGACTGTTCGTCATCGATAAGCTCCCTGGCCGGTCGCTGCCCGCGACGATCCAGCGTTCGTCGGTCACCGAACTGCTCGAGGCGATCTCCATCCATGAGCGCGCGCTAGCGCGCGCCGATCCGCCGACGGCCACTCCCAAGCGTGCCGGCGCCATCTCGATGTTCCGCGCCGTCAAAAGCAGCCGACCGGAGCCCAGACCCTATCACGCGCCGGTTCGCAACGACGTCTTGCCCGTACACTACGCAAAGCTCGACACCCCGGCGCCGCTGCTTGAGCAGACCGGCGTCTATCTCCCCTACCGGCCGAGCCGGATCATATTCGACAAGGCCGGCGAGCACCCGACCGCCCTGGTGGAATCGGTCGCTATGGGATCGATCCCGGCGCCGATCCCGGACTATCTCCCATACCTGCCCGAACGCACGGTTGCCGAGCGGTTGCTCTCGTCCTCGCAGCTTGAGACCGTGGTCTACGCCGGCCATGCCTGGTCCCAGCTCATCCCCGGACGGTTCAACCCCAACAAGGAAGGCGTCGGCCTCACCCTGGCCGAGGACGGCGCTGTCTATCGTAAGGGGTTCTTTCTTGGGGATGGAACCGGCGCTGGCAAGGGCCGCCAGATTGCCGCCTGCATCCTCGACAACTGGCTGCAGGGCCGTCGCCGCAACATCTGGGTGACCAAGAACGCACCGCTTCTCGAAGACGCACGCCGCGACTGGACCGCGCTCGGTGGTCTGAGCGGTGACGTGCAGCCCATATCCAACTGGAAGATCGACGAGCCGATCAAGCTCGACCAGGGCGTGCTTCTCGTCACCTATCCCACGATGCGCTCGATGCGGGGCGACCACAGCCGCCTGAAGCAGATCACCGATTGGGCACGCTCGGATTTCGACGGCGTTATCGCGTTTGACGAAGCGCATGAGATGGGCGGTGTCGCGGGCGGGGAGGGGGCTCTCGGCGCCAAGGAAGGTTCGCAACAGGGGATCTGCGGCGTTCTCCTCCAGAACCAGTTGCCCGGCGCGCGCGTTCTCTATGCGTCTGCAACCGGCGCGTCCGATGTCAACAACCTGGCCTATGCTGTCCGCTTGGGCCTCTGGGGACCGGAAACGGCCTTTGCCGATCGCGAGCAGTTCATCAGCAGCATCCGCCAGGGCGGCATTGCCGCGATGGAATTGGTGGCCCGCGATCTCAAGGCGACCGGCCTCTACATGGCGCGAGCCCTCAGCTTCGCCGGGGTCGAATATGACGTTCTCAAGCATGAGCTGACTCCCGCTCAAATCGAGATCTACGATACCTACGCCGATGCCTGGCAAATCATCCATCAGAACATGGAGAAGGCCCTCGAGCTGACGGCTGTGGTCGACGGCATGGAGAACGCGACGCTCAACAGCGGCGCCAAGGCTGCGGCACGATCGCGGTTCGAATCGACCAAGCAGCGTTTCTTCGGCCAGGTCCTGTTGTCGATGAAGTTGCCGACGGTGATCGCTGCCGCGCAACAGCACCTCGATGGTGGCCAGTCCGTCGTGATGCAGCTCGTCACCACCGCCGAATCCATCCTCGACCGCCGCCTTGGCGCGCTCAGCCCCGACGAGCGTGCCGACCTCGAGATTGATCTCTCACCGAGGGAATATGTTATAGACTACCTCGAGCGCGCGTTCCCAACACGTCAGATGCGCGTCTACACCGACGATACCGGCACGCAGCGCTCCGCGCCCATGGAGGACGACGCCGGAAACCCGGTCTACAATCCCGAAGCGGAAGCTGCTCGCTACTATCTCATCGAACAGCTTTGCGCGCTTCCGCCGATCATGTCGGCCCTCGACGGCCTCCTCAACACTTCGGGCATGATCACGTCTCCGAGGTGACCGGGCGGACCAAGCGGCTCATCTCTACCGGCGATGGCCGGCAGAAGCTCGAGACCCGCTCGACTCGCACCAGTCAGGCCGAGGCGGCCGCCTTCATGGCAGGCCGCAAGCGCATGCTCATCTTCTCTGACGCCGGCGGAACGGGGCGATCCTACCATGCCTCCCGGGACGCCATGAACCAGGAACAGCGCGTCCATCTGCTGCTCGAACCAGGCTGGCGCGCCGATCGGGCGATCCAGGGCCTTGGCCGTACCCATCGGACCCACCAGGCCAGCACGCCGCTCTTTCGTCCGGTCACGACCGACTGCAAGGGCGAACTCCGCTTCACCAGCACCATCGCGCGGCGTCTCGACAGCCTGGGCGCGCTCACACGGGGGCAGCGCCAGACCGGCGGGCAGAATCTGTTCGACCCGGCGGACAATCTCGAAAGCGAATATGCCTGCGCGGCGCTGGTCAGCTGGTTCCACCTGCTCGTAGGCGGCAAGCTCAACAGTGTCTCCCACGCCGATTTCGAACGCCGGACCGGCCTCGAACTTTGTGAAAAAGACGGCGTGATGAAGGAGGAGCTGCCGCCGATCCAGCGCTGGCTCAACCGCATCCTCGCTTTGCCCATCGGCCTGCAGAACAAGATCTTCGACGAGTTCCTGTCGTTGGTGGAAACCCGGGTATCGGCGGCGCGTGAAGCCGGACGGCTCGATGTCGGCGTCGAGACGATCCTGGTCGACAAGGCTAGGCTTATCGACGACACGCTGCTGCGAACCGATCCGGTCAGCGGCGCCACCTCGCATCTGCTGACAATCGAGATCGAACAGCGGCGCGTGCCCGTCTCCCTCGCTCGCATCCTCCATATCGCCGACGCCGATGCGACCGCCGAATTCCTCATAAACGGCAAGTCCGGTATGGTCGCGCTGCAGACGCGGGCGCGGGCACTCATGGAGGAGAAGGAAGGCACGCCGATCCCGCGTATCGAGCTGATGCGGCCCACCCGGCGCGAATATATGCGCGAGGAGGATCTCTACGAGAGCGCCTGGACCCGGATCGATCGGGACGCCTTTTCCGCCAAATGGCTCGAGGAAGCTGACGAGGCCGCGAACAAGGTCGATACCGAGACCATCCGGCTTGCGACAGGCTTGCTGCTGCCGATCTGGTCGGCGCTTCCCAGCGATCACCTCGTGGTCAACCGTATCGCCGACAAGGACGGCAATAGCTGGCTGGGTCGACTCGTGTTCGACGAGCATATCGTCCAGCTCTTCACCAAGCTTGGAATCGACCGCGCCGAGAATCTCCCGCCGACCGATATCATCAAAGCGGCCTTCTCCGGTCGAAGCGTCGATCTCTCCCGCCCGTTCCCGATGACGATCAGACGGGCACTGGTGAATGGGAGCCAACGCATCGAACTGGTCGGCGCGCCAGCACAGCAGCTGGCATGGCTCAAGTCCGTCGGGTGCTTCACGGAAGTGATCCAATACAAGACCCGCGTTTTCCTGGCCGTCCCGACGGCCGCGGAGACGCTCGATCGCATCCTGCTCGGCAGCAGCTGATCGGCCAGATGCGAACCTTCGGCAAACGACCCGAGGCGCCTTGGGAAAGAGGTGAGGGGGAGCGGGGACGGTGTCCGGAATGTGCCGGATGCCAAAAGGAGTTCCCTCAGTGATCCAGACCATGAAACTCAGCAAGCTGCGGCTCTCGCCGATCAACGTGCGCCGTCTCCCCGAGGAGAAGCTGCAGATCCCGCAGATGGCGGCGGACATCGAAGCGCGGGGCGTCCTTCAGAACCTCCTCGTCACTCCGGCCAAGAAGCCTCGCGGCACGTTCGAGGTGTTCGACGGCGGCCGGCGCCTGCGCGCGCTCCAGCGTCTCGCCGACGCGGGCACCATCAGGGCGGACGATTACGACGTGCCGGTCATGGTCCTGCAGGCCGATGACGCGACACTCTCCGAAACGTCCACGGCGACCAATTTCCAGCAGCTCAAGATGACGCCGGCCGAGGAATGCCGCGCGTTCCAGCACTTCATCGGCACGACCGGCGATATCGATGCCGTCGCCAAGCGTTTCGGCGTCACGCGGCGGTTCGTGGAAGGCCGCCTTCGGCTGGCGTCGCTCGCCGAACCGATTTTCGAGGCGCTGAGCGCGGGCGAGATCACCATCGACGTGGCGAAGGCCTACGCCTCGACCGAGAACCAGGAGAAGCAGCTGCTGGTCTGGAACAGCTATCAGAACAACCACGTCAACGCGGACACGATCCGCCGTGTCATCGCCAACGAGACGCTCAAGGCGAACGATCCGATCGCCATCCTGGTCGGCGAGGCCCGCTATATCGACGCCGGGGGCAAAATCGATGGCGACCTGTTCACCGACGGCAACGACCGCTGGGTCAACCCCGAGATCGCACACCGTCTGGCCGGCGAGATCATGGAGAGGGAGGCCAAAAGGATCGGCGAGGAAATGGCCTTGGCCTGGATCCGTCCGATCGCGAGCAATTATGCGCATAATGCCGCACATGGCCTCTACCGCGCCATCCTCCAGGCGCCAGCGCTGACTGACGAGCAGGCCGCCCGTTTGCACGACATCGAGCAGCGCCGCGGCGAAATCGAAGCCGAGATGCAGGACGAAACGCTCTCCGAAGATGATTCCAAGTTGCTCGACCAGGAAGACGACCGGCTCCTCGCCGAAGCTGGAGAAATCGAGAACCGCGCGCCCGTTCTGCCTGACGAACTGAAGCCGCACGTCGGCGCGTTTCTGCTCCTGACCCCCCAAGGCGAAATGCGGCTCGACACCCAATATTATAGCGAGCAGCAGATCCTCATCGAGGAGCCGACGGGACGCGGCGCCGAAGACCAGCTGGACGGGGACAGAGGCGGAGACGGTGACCGCTCTACGAGCCGCTTCCGCATCGCTGACAGCGAGCCGCGCGAACCGAAGCACCGGCCTGAGGCCGTGGCGCCGGGCGGCAAGCCGCTCAGCGCCCGGCTCTATGACGAACTGGCGATGCAGCGTCGGGACATTCTCGCTTCTGCGCTCCTGGCTCAGCCGGCGCTCGCTCTCGATTACGCGCTTTTCGTGATGATCGACTCGCGCGGTCATCCATCGAGCCCATCCAGCGACAACGCCGTCAAATATGGGACGACCGTTGGCGCCGGCAGGCCGCAGGATCCGGCAAGCGACGTGCCGGCATCGCGGGCGCGAGACTATCTCGCCGAAGCGCATGAAGGTCTCGATGCCGCCTGGACTGAGCATGAGAGTGAAGTCGATCGGTTCGAGGGATTCCGCGCTCTGGACGACGACAGCAAGGCGAACTGGCTCGCCTACATTGTGGCAACGTCGCTTCAGGCGAAGCACGGCATCAGCAACGAGCAGATCCCGTTGCAGAACCGATTGGCCTCGATCCTCGACATCGATGTCGCGAGCTGGTGGCGGCCGACCTCGGAGAACTTCTTCGACCGGGTCAACAAGGGCAGCATCCTCAGCCTGCTGAACGACATTGGCGGACCATCGCTCACGTCCCGCCATGCCTCGCTCAAGAAGACCGAGATCTCGCAAAGCTGCCAGAAGCTGTTCGCAGGCGACGCGATCGTCGAACCCGAGACCAAGGCGGCGGCCCTCGCATGGGTGCCAAACGCGATGCGATTCTCTGGCGTTGTCTCCGATGAATCCCTTGAGGTCGTCGAAATCGATGACGACGATGCGGGCGTCGGCGGCGTCGATGCGGGTCGCCCAATCTCCGATACACCTGAAGTGGCCGGAGAGACCGAGAACCTCGCGACCGAACCCGCCACCGCCTGAGCTGCAGGCGCACTTGGTCGCCAGCACGCGCTGCCGATCTACACTACCCAGCACCCCCTCCTGGGCACCTCGCCGCCGGCACTTCCGGGTGTCGGCGGCAGGTCTTTGCCCGCTTTCCGGAGCACTTGTCATGTCCGCCAAAACCAGGCCGAGCCGCGACGTCGCGGCCGAGATCACCAATCTCATCATCCGCAAACTCGAAGAAGGAGTACCCCCCTGGAGTCGGCCCTGGCGCTCAGAGGGTGGCGGTAGCCGCCCGCTGCGGCATTGCGGCACGCCGTACACCGGCATCAACACCTTCTACCTCTGGGCCATCGCCGACGCGCAGGGCTACCGCTCGCGCTACTGGATGACGTTTCGCCAGGCCGAGGCACTCGGTGGCCATGTGCGCCGCAGCGAGCAAGGCTCGCTCTCCGTCTATTATTCGAGCTTCAAGAAAACGGAGTCGAACCCGATTACCGGTGCTGAAAAGGAGCGGAGCATCCGCTTCCTGCGCCACTACATCGTGTTCAATGCCGACCAGGTCGATGGCCTCCCGGCGTATTTCTATCCGTCGGTGCAGGAGCCGGCGCCGATCGACGCTTCGGTCCATCAAGATGCGATCGACCGCTTCTTCGCTGCCATCCCTGCGGACGTTCGGCACGGGGGCGACCGGGCCTATTTCAGCCCGACATTTGACTACATCCAAATGCCGCCGCCCCGCACGTTCCGAACGATGGATCATTACGCTTCGGTCCGAGGCCACGAAACCACCCATTGGTCAGGCAGCGCGAGTCGGCTGGCGCGTACCTTCGGCAAACGGTTCGGCGACAATGCCTATAGTTTCGAAGAACTGGTGGCCGAGATCGGCAGCGGCCTCATTTGCGCGCATCTTGGCCTTCCAAACGAACTTCACGACAGTCACGCCAGCTATGTCGGGCATTGGTTGAGCATCCTCAAGGGTGACAAGACCGCTATCATCCATGCCGCCTCCAAGGCCGAACAGGCCTTCAACTATCTGTTGTCCTTCAGCGAGGAAGCAGCCGTCGAGCAAGCCGACGGCTTGACGAGCGATGTCGTCGGCACCCTCGCCCACGCTGCGTGAGGGAGCCCACCATGCCACTCGAAACCAAGATTCTCGTCTGCCTCTCGACCGCCCATGTTGATGGGAGCACCGCCCGCGAGCTCGACGCGCTCATCGAATTTCCTTTGCCGCTCGCCGCGATCGGCAACCCTGACATCTGGCAGGGACTGATCGTCGCGGAGCGATGGCAGGAATATGGCTGGTTCGTCTGGGTGAAATCATCCGGTCGCACCGCAATGCCGGCCTCACTTCAATCCTGCCTCGACTACGTCGAGACCGCCGGCGCCGAATGGGTCCAGTTCGACCGAGACTGCGAGCCGATCACCGACCTGCCAACCTTCGACTGGTAGGCCAATCTCAAACCGATGAAGGAGACCCGCCATGGGCTGGCTCTACATGCCCCGCTCCTCGATGGGCGGACACGCTTCTGCGAAAGCCTATCTCGATGCCCAGTTCACCTATGAACGCCCGCGCGATGACGGGTCGTCATACGGGCTCAAGGTCCTGGCCTCGTCCTGCCCGGGGAACCGGGTCTATTATGCGGCAACGCAGGTCATCACCAACGGGATAGCAGGCGAGGTATTCGCCATCGTCTGCCTTGTCCGATGGAACCCGCGCGACAAGGAAGGCTTGGTCCTTGGGTATAAGGACATGGAGGAATCCATGGGTCCGTGCGAGGCCGAGTGCTCGGCTCGTATCCTCGACCTGCTGACTCCAACGGAAAGCGAATATGCGCTCGACTGGCGCCGTCGCTGCGTTGAGAACCTCAAGCGGCGGGCTCGCACGATCGAGGATGGCGATCGCATCAAACTGGCGGCGCCGCTGACCTTCACCGATGGCCATGTCGGTGACGAGTTCATCGTCCAGAAGCGCGGCCGCAAGCTGAGTTTCCGTAATCCGGATGGACACGGCCGATACCGGATCAGCGGCTTCAAGGATCTGGCATGGGAGATCGTCCCCGAGACCAAGGTCCACAAGACGATCTTTGCGTGAACGGCTCTGCCAGTATCATGCGCCCCTGAAGAGGATTCATCATGCTCGCCCCAATGCTTTCACCCAAACGCCTGCTTTTGTGCAGCCGTGAAAATGCAAACCGCGTCGCATCGCGCCTGTTCGACCTCCAGTCTGGCAGAATCAGCATCGTGCGAACTGGCAACCCGCTCCAACCTTTCCGCGTTTGCACGGCGCCGTCTCTCGGTGACCATGTCGAGGTGGAGATGGTATCGTGATGCGACCGATCCTGATGGTCTCGCTGGCCGTCGTCTCATGCAGCGCGTCACCCGCTCCGGCCGATCGCCAGGAGTTCGAGGCGAGGGCCCGCGCGCTTGACGGGGATACCTTGGCCGTCGATTTCAGATTGCTCGGGGTCGATGCGTTCGAGCGCCGACAGCTCTGCGAGCGCGCGAGCAGCTGCTGGCCTTGCGGAAAGGCAGCCCAGGACTTCGCCGCGAACGCCTTGCGTGCGAAAACAGCCACGATCCAGCTTACTCCGAGCAGCACCTATGGCCGCCCTGTTGCCGTGGTGACGACCGATGGAAAGGATCTAGGCGAGCGCCTGATCCGAGCGGGCCTCGCACTTCCCGAGCCGCAATATCTGGGCAACGATCACGCTCGCGCGGCCCGGTACAGCGTCGCTTTCGAACAGGCGAAGGCCGACAGGGCAGGGGCCTATGCCGGCCGCTGGATTGACCCCGCTCGCTGGCGACGAGGCGAGCGACTGCAGTGCGAGCGCTGACGCCAGCTTACCGATCGAGCGTCGGATCCGCCCACCACGACGGACCCTGCACGAAATCGCTATCGATCTGCACCAACGGCCCGTCGGGCGCATCGGCCACATAGGGATTGGTGAGCGGCATGCGCGATCCACGCAGCCGCATCACTTCTCCGGCCACGCGTCCGCGCCGCTCGAGCAGATCCTCCAGCCACTCCAGATCGTCGAGCATCGCGACGACACCGCGACCGGCGAGGCAGAAATAGATGCAACGCTGGAAATCATCCGCGCCGTCATTGGCAAGGATCGCGGCGAGCTTTGTCTTGCCGGCGGGATCGCCTTCGTGAACCCAGCTCACTGCCTCGCGCAGTTCACGCACCGAGTAATAAGCGTCCTCGACATGCACGCCGATCGCGGCGTTCGCGATCATCCGGCGGGTCGGACGGTTCTCGGCGTCGAGCGCGGCATCGCGCAGCGTGATGTCGAGATCGAAACGGTCGTGGAACGCGGTCTTCTTCATGGCGAACTCCTGCTTTGGGAACGTACCGTGAACATGCCGGACGGTCAAGGCAAGTGGGCGATGGCTCGCTGAACGGGGAATATATCGATGCCGCTCGAAATCATCATTGGCTTGCCGCACCTGAGCGACGGGCCTATCCTCCAACGGGCGCGGGCTTTGCAGCGGCCCGCGCTCATATCGGCAAACGGGCTCTCGTATTGGACGAATAAACGAGGCCGGCGCGAATGGGCGGGCTGGCGGCTGGCGCAACTGGCGAACGCCCACGGACTTTCCGCGCTTTGCCTCGATTCCGCCGGCTTCGTCGCGGCATCCCGCTACGGCGGCTTCCCCTGGACGATCGCCGACTATGTCGCGCTGGCGGCCGCTTTCCCCTTCCGATGGTGGGCGAGCGCAGACTATTGCGTCGAGGCCGAAATCGCCCGCGACCGCGACGAGGTCATGGATCGCCTGTCGCGCACCATCCGCGCCAACCGCGACTGCCGACGCCTGGCCGCGGATTATGGCATCGTCGACACGATGATGCCGGTGATCCAGGGCCGTCGCCCGGACGACTATGAGCGCTGCATCGACGCGATCGCCGATTGGCTGCACCCGGGGGCGCTTATCGGTGTCGGAAGCATGTGCCGGCGCGATGTTCACGGCCCTGAAGGGCTGATCGCCGTCATCGACCATCTTGATCGGATCCTGCCCGCCGGCGTTCGACTGCACGCCTTCGGCGTGAAGGGCGCGGCGCTCCCGTTCCTTCTTCCTTATGGTCGCCGTATCGAGTCGATCGACAGTCAGGCTTACGGCGTCTCCGCGCGCCGGAGCGCGTTTCGCCACGGCATCGCGAAAACCGATAGGCTGGTCGCTGATCATATGGAGAGCTGGATCGAAGCGCAGCATGTGCGGCTCGCCCAGCGACCACTGCAGCTTCCCCAGTGCCTGACAGTCCCTCCCGACGCCCCGCCATCCGACTCTTGGGAGGCATCGATCGCCCAGGCACGCGAAGAGATTCGTGACCTGATCGAGGCCGGAGAACTCGACCACGACGAACTGACCAATCCGTGGATCGAGCATTGGGCAGCCGACATCTACCGGCATCGCCGCGCCGCCTGAGAGAGGGGAGGGGGAATGGAGGAGTGAGCTTTGGGCTCGCCAGAGGGGAAAGCACGCAGCCTCGAAGTGTGCGCCTCCCGATTCCCACAAGGAGATCCGCCTTGACCGCACCGCATCCCACCGGGGGCACCATGCTCTCGCTCGCCCGCATCGCCCCGGGCTACAATCCGCGCCGTTACTTCGACCAGCGGAAGCACGACGAACTCGTCGCCTCCTTCCGCCTTCGCGGCATGCTCCAGCCGATATTGCTGCGTCCGGCGCAGGACGCCGGTGACACCTACACCATCGTCGCCGGCGGGCGCCGCTATCGAGCCGCGATCGAAGCGTTTGGCCCTGAAGGTGAGGTGCCGGTCATCATCCGCGAGATGACCGACCAGGAGGCTCTTGAAGCCGCCATCGACGAAAACGACAACCGCGACGACGCATCCGAAACCGAACAGGCAGATGCCGCGGTTCGTGTCCTCGCGGCCTGTCAGAACGATCGCGCCGAAGCCGGTCGGCGTCTGGGCTGGTCGCGCGCCAAGCTCGATCGCCGCCTTGCGCTCGCCGGCCTTTCCGACGCCGTCAAGAACGCGCTCGATCAGCGCCGGATCAAGGTCGGTCACGCCGAGCTGCTGGCTGCCGTTCCCGCGGACAAGCAGGACAAGGCTCTCGAAACGATCCTCGGCGCTGGCCTCGACATCGGGAAAACGCGAGATCTGCTCATGCGGATCACGCAGGATCTCAGCACCGCCTGTTTCGACAAGACGGAATGCACCGCCTGCCCGTTCAACTCGGCATCGCAACGCGCCTTGTTCGAGACCCATGTCGACGATGGTCACTGCACCAACCCGACGTGCTTCCAGCTCAAGACCGAAACGGTCGAGAATGCCCGCCTCGAAGAGCAGCAGCACACCGCGGCCGCTGCTCAGACCGATCATCACGGTGCCGATCTTGAGGATGATGACGAGCAGGATGACGGCACGGATGAGGCCAGAGCGCCGGCTGATCGTGACGATCTGTCGGGGGGCGGAGCGCCGTCCATCGTCCGCGCCGCCATCGCGTCCAACCCGGCGTCTCCGGGCGGAAGCGCGAAGACGACCGCACGGACAAGCGGGCCATCGGTCACCGCAAAATCGATCGCGACCCGCACCACCGATCTTCGCGAGGCGACCTGGCGGACCGCGCTTGCCCGTGGCCTCGCGCATAACGCCGCGCACGCGCACACCGCGATCCTCGTCGCCGCGATGACCGGCACCCTCTCGCAGATCAAGGCGAGCACGCTGACGGCGCGCGCCGGGCTTTTGATCAACTCGGCTTTTCCCGACCTCGCTTTCAATGCCAAGATCGAGGCGATCCGCGCGCTTTCCGGTCCGCAGGCCGAAACGGTGCAGTCCGCGATCGGGGCGGCCTATGCGATGGACGTCCAATCCTTCGGGCATGTCGCGGACCTCGCCCGGGCATGCTGTGTCGACCTGCGCCACGGCTGGAAAGTCGATCGGCCCTTCCTCGAGCGCTACACCAAGGACGAGCTGAAATTCATCGCCCAGGAATGCGGTCTCGTCGCGCACATGGGGGAGAAAGCCTTCGGAAAGCTGCTCGCGTCCAAGAAGACCGACCTCGTGACCGGGATGCTCAATGCGGCCCGTTTCGATTGGGCCGGTCGCCTGCCGAGCGCGATGACGCTCGATGGAAAATACGGCCCGCCTCCGATCATCGCCGCTCCGGAAGCCATCCTTCCGCACACCGAAACGCGCGTCAGCGAACTTGCGGCCTGATCGCCACCTCTCCCACTCAAAAAGGACAGACAGCCATGCTGATCACCAACCTGCTGCCGCTGCTCGGCCGCTACTCGCTCGGCTTCGACCTCGTCGCCGGTCCCGACGATACGGTCACCCTCACGATCATTCCCCGGAATGTCGAAGGCAAAACCCATAGCCTCGAAAAGGGTGAGACCCGACCGATCTCGATTACCGCGAACGCTTCTGAGATCGATGCCGAACTCGCTAAAGGCACCGACGGCGCGCTTGGCCAGCTCATCAGCACGCGCAAGACGCTTGCCGACCAGATCTCCGAACAGCGAGAGGCCGCCGAGGCCGCGCGCGCGGCGTCCGCCGAGGCCGCCAAGGCGAAGCCCGCAGCTCCGACACCGAAGCCGCCCGCATCCACCAGCCCGTCGACGACGCCAGCGGCCGGCGCGCTCCCGGCCGACGCCAAATCGGATGAGCCGACAAGTCTGTGGTGATGGATTTCGCCGCAGCCCCCTTCAATCGTCACCGAGGAACCCACGATGCAGATCAACCAGCTGACACGCGCCTTTCGATACGACGGCATCGATCTTCCGATACCGCCGCATCTCGCCAGCGACCTTCAGGGTCTGCGCGCCTATCACTCCACCCTCTATCCGGCGATCCTCAACGCCGAACTGGTCGATGCCGGCGTCACCGGCGGCGTCCACGTCACCGAATATCGCCGCGCTGTCGGCACGAAGGGCTGATCGTGCCGCGCCCCAACGGCGCGGCCATCCCCGCCGCCCCACGCATGACGCTCCTCGAATGGATCGAGAACGACGATGGCATCACAACCGGTCCTCCCCAACCTCCCTGCAGCAGGCAGGCCCAGGCCATCCATGCCCAGATCATGGTTGCCCGGCACGCCCACCCGGACGAGGCCACGGAATCACTTCAACCGCCCTCCGACCTCCGCCTCCCCCCGCTCGGCTGATCTTGCCGGACGATCGGTCGCGCTTTCGGCGGACATCCCCGTCAGTTTCGACCAGCCGCTCTCGCCTCTCCACAAGCTGATCGGGGAATGGGTCGCGTCGCACGACCCATCGGTTCAGCAATATACGCGCAGCGCCGCTCGCCGGCATATCGAGCGCGCTTTCAACGCCGCAGTTCTCGGGATCCTCGAACCCCTGACGTTCGCGAACCTGCGAACCGTCGTGCTCAACGGCGAGCACGTGGGACAGCCCGCGATTGTCCTTATCTGCGATAGCATCGGTCAACTCGATCTCGGATGGATCGAGAGCAGCGAAGCCCCCATTTCCTGGCGTGCGGCCTGCTACGCCGCGCTCGAAGAGACCTTGGGCACCACCTTGCCGATCTTCGGCTACCAGGACCTCTTCAATGAAATTTCGATGTACTATTGGGAGGGCGAGACCGAAGACGATGGCGCGCTTCAGTGCCTCATCGACTATCACGGCGCAGACCCTGATGATCTCGACGAACTCACCCTCCCGTCGAAGATGGCCGCCAAGAAACCCGAATGGATGAGCAAGGCGAATTCCGCGCCGCTCGCGAAGCTCCCGAGCGGACTGCGCAGAGCCTTGCGAACGCTACGCCGAACGCATGATGCCCTCCGGCGAGTCCCGGATGATCGCAGCGCCTGGCGGTTCAATTCCGACATCCTCTACGAATACATCCCCGATATCGAGGAATGCTCGAGCCTGCCGCCGCTGACCCTCGTACCTGTCGAGTTCTTCGCGGCCGAGGTCGACGACGTCGGCCGCCACGGCATGGAATACGGCTTCATGGACATCGCTGGCCTCTGCCCGCTGCCCGACCCCAATTTCATCGACGACTGGTTCGCATCGCTCCGCGTCGGCGCGGAATTCCTGCTCGCTGCCCAGCACCTGATCCAACTCGAACCGGAAAAACTAGGGGGCCGCCATGTCTGACCACGCTTCTCACTTCGAAGGAACCACGGGCGGCATGGTGCTCACCACGGCCATCCTGCTTTACCAGACCGAGACGCCTCGAAATTCCAGTCATTATGGTGCCCCTCGGCCGGACGCGCTCGCATTCGCCAGCATCCATCAAGTCGAGCATAGCGACGATGACGGGCCGACGATCGCCGCAGGCGCGCCGCTGTCCCGCGCACACCTGCGCCAATGGACCGAGGCCCTCGGTCGAGCCGCACCGCCCGAGATTTTGCCAGACAATGTGCTCGTTGCGCACCCGGACGTACTCGCCTGGTGGACGCCGGAGCAGGTGCGCCCGGCATTTTTCAATCTGAGCAGGCCCCCTGCCGCCTTGCGAGCGCTCTCCCAAAGGATGATCGCGCCGGTCCCGTATCCAGCGCATCTGTTCGTCGCCACCCGACGCGGCCTCGGCGTCTATGCGCTTCCGGAGAACCAGCGACCGACCGCCGGCACCCGGGCGCTCCACTCGCCCATCCTCAATGTCTACGTCGATGGATCGCTTTGCTGGGGCAACATCCCGAGGCCGAAAACGCTGGGGGTCGCCGCTATCCCCGATTTCGAGCGTGCGCTGTTCGACTCCTGGTCGACGCACCCCAACGCGGGCCAAGAGCGTACAATTACGGGCAAGGGCGGCCTCGTCGGGCTCTGGGACGATCTTGCCGCGCGCCGGGCGATCCGCTTCCCGACGAAGCGCCTCAAGCCGTTTACCCGCGGGCGACCGCAAACGTCCCGGAAATCGGGTGCGGCGGCGACCGAACCGGTGACGGTCGGAAAGCTCATTGCGGAAAGCGTAAGGCGATGACCATCCTCGCCGACGACCCGACCGCCGCCGCGATCCTCGCCGAGGTGCCCTGCTATCCGATGCCCCCGAGCGGCCGCTCGCCTGCGCTGGATACCGTGCGTGCCTCCCGGACGGGGCACTGCCTCGCCATCGGTTCTGACGGCGCCGTCCTCATCGTTCGACGTCCTTGGCTCGAACTCGATGTCCCCGTCACGCCGCCCATTCCGGCCTATCTGCCATACGGAAGTGCGGGCAAACGGCGCGCGAATCTTCGCTGTGGCCTGATACCGCGAGACCTCCTTGATCGGATCCTCGATCACTTCCGCGCGGGGCTGCCCAACGAAGCCGCGGCCTTCGTCATCTGGGACGAGGATTCCCGGCAATTCTCACTACACTTGCCCCAGATCGAAGAGGCGACCCCCTCGCGGCTCGTCTATCGCCCCCCGGTCCTGCAGTCGAACCAGCACTTGGTCTGCGACATCCACAGCCATGCGCATGGCCCAGCCTTCTTCAGCGCCACCGACGACCGCGATGACGCCCACACGACGAAAATATCGCTCGTGATCGGCCGGCTCAGCCATGCCGACGGTCCCGACTTCGCGTCGCGATTGTGCGCCGGTGGCATGTTCCTGGCCGTGCCGCGCAGCCCCTTTTCAGGAGACGACAATGCAACCTGAACCCCCGCATCGCCACTATCTTCCCGCTGGCTTCGATAATCGCGCGATCAAGATCGTCCTTGTCGGTTGCGGTGGGAACGGGGCGCAGATGCTCATGGGACTCGCGTCGCTCGACACGGCCCTTCGCGCGATCTCCTCGCGGTTGCTCGCCGTCACGGTGATCGACGACGATACCGTCAGCGAGGCCAATCTGGGCCGGCAGCCATTCTACCGGTGTGATCTCGGCAACTCGAAAGCCCGTACGCTCACCGAGAGGATCAACCTCGCGCATGGCCTCACCTGGGAAGCCGTTCACGGCCGTGCGCCGGCTGCGTTCGACATCACGGGCGCCGATATCCTCATCAGCTGCGTCGACACCGCCTCGGCCCGTCGCGCGCTTGGCGCCGCGCTGGATGATGGCTCCAAGAAGCCGACCTACTGGATGGATCTCGGCAACCGCGCGAGCGACGGACAATATCTGATCGGCCGGCCGCGACGGGAAAATTGTGACGACCGACAGCGCCTGCCGACCGTCCTCGAATCTTTCCCGGAAATCGCCGATGTGAGCCAGGGCGAGGACAACGCCCCCTCCTGTTCGGTCGCCGAGGCTCTCGAACGGCAATCCCTCTTCCTGAACCGGGTTTTGGCAAGCCACGCGCTCGCCCTCCTTTTTGACCTGATCGGCCGCGGGTCCATCGGCCACGCTGGGGCCTTCATCAACCTGGCCAGCGGACAATGCGTGGCGATTCCGCTGCCAGCGACCGATAGATCGATCGGCAATCGCCAATCCGCTCCTGAGTTGGGCCAGGACGATGCGGGCCCATTGGCGGGAGCCCTGCGATGAACGAGCGTTCTAACAGGGCCGAGGTGCGCAATCCCATCCTGACGCTGCCGTCGCTATGCCGGCTTCGCGCGCTCAGCCCCGAAGCCCGTCTTGCTCTTCAGGATATCCTCCTCGACATCCAGAACGATGCCCGCTTGCGCGGGGAACGCAGCTGGCGCGGCCGCAAGCCCCCGGTCGCGGCCTATTGGGCGGCCTGCGGAGTCTATGCGGGGCCCATTGCTCGCGCCATCGGCCCAGGACCTGGCCGCCGACACCGGGCTCCCAAGATGCCTTCGGCGCAAGCTGCAATGCCCACCAGGGAGATATTCTGATGTTGTTCGAGCTCCGCAAGCTGAAGATCATCAAGCAACTGTCCCGGGATTGCGACTGCTATACGGCGGAGCTGTGGATCGACGGCCGTCTGGCCTTCCTTGCCGGCAACCGCGGCCAGGGCGGTGCGGATGACTATCGCCAGGCGGGCGTCCTTACCGAGGCCGAGGTCGAGAGTTGGCTCAAAGCCAATCGGCCCGGCCGGACATTCCACGGCATTCCACTACCACCGACTCTCGAACATGAAGTGGCTTTCCTCATGGACGAGGCCGAAAACATGGCGCTGCTGCGCCGTCGACTGCGGACCAATATCATCACGATCGAAGACGGCAAGGTTTACACCTATCCGCTGAAAAAGCGCCCGATAGCGACCGCGATCGCCGCCATGCGCACGAAAATCCCGCATATCGAAATACTCAACGAGACCGGCGACGGTGGCCTGAGGCGGGCAGTCGCTATCCTCAGCGAGCAGAGCATCGAGTCCGAGTGATCGAGCACGCCCACCGACACCGTCTCGGCCACGCCGCTCGCAATGCCCATTCACGTCGCACGACAGGATGTCTCGGAAACGCATGTGGGCCGTAGTCGAGTGGTGCCGCTGAACCAGTTCTACCGCGCGGCATGGAGAGGAGAGGGGATGAGCGAGGTGTGATCCAGGTGGAGATGCCCGATGCGACCCCAACCCGCCGAAAATCTCCGCGCGCTCTCCTCGCACGGTCCCGTGATCGGCGATCCTCGCGAACCGGCCGACACGGTGGAGAACGACTGCTGCCTGTGCGCCGCAGCTGACCTTCAGGAGGCGAAATGACATGTCATACGACGATTCAGCAGAAGCCAATTGCGCCAAGGCATTGGCGAAATTCGCGCGCGACTATGGATATGATCGCTTCATCTGGCGCGGGACGATCAAAACCGCAGATGAGCCGGGAGAGCAGTTCACCGTCGATGTCCAGCTTTCTGCGTGCAATCCAATGTCCAACGGCCAAGACTCTGCTGGCGACCTTGCCAACCGGCTCGCCAGCTACCGTTCGAACAGCGAGTTCGGCCTTGTCCACCACATCATCTGCGATGAAGCCGCCGCCCTCATCCGGAAACTCGTTTCCGAAAACAGGCAACTTGTTGCCGACCATGACGAGCGACGGGTTCTGATCGTCCGCGAGACCGAGAGCGTTACGGAAGTGCTGTCGAGCGCAAAGGCCTTGCTCGCCGCGTTCGGAGGCAATGTCCCCGATTGGCTGCGCCATGAGGCTGCGAGGCTCGATCGCGCGGTCGCCCAAGCCGAGGAACGCTGACATGCGCCGTATAGAGAAGGACCCCGAAGGCGGATGGATCGCGCGGCGGCGCGACGGTTCTCTCATCACCGACAAGAATTGGCGCTGGAACAGCCGATCGGCGGCCAGGCACGCGGTCATGGAATCCGACTTCTGGCCATCGAGCGACACCTGTCGCCAATCCGGACCAACGTCGCGCCGCCCTGCCACCGGGTCCTGCGCGCCGCGCCACGACAAGGAATAATCGCCCTTTCAACCCCGAATGCCCGAACGCCCGGAGGTTTTCATGAGTGCCCCTCATTCCGATAATCCCGTTGCCGGGACCAGCGCAGACGATGTCCAAACGGTCCGCCGCCCGTTGCCCCTCCGACCTCTGTGTAGAACCTGCGGTAGCGAGAATCTTGCCCGCGACGCCGCCGCGCGCTGGGACATCGCCATCCAGGACTGGACGATAACCGGACTTTTCGACTCGACCTCCTGCGACGATTGCGGCGCCGAGAGCGATGACCTCGCTCAATGGGCTCCGCTCCAACCCGGGATCGGCGCCCGCGTGCGGATCCTTGAGCGCCCGCGTGTTGGCGGCGACCGCTTCCGGAACCGCGAAGGCACGATCGTGCGCACGCATTTCGCCGGCTTCTACGTCAGGCTCGACATGACGTCCCGCGAACGGACCCAAAAAACCGAGCTCGTCGAAACCAGCCATCTCGAGGTTCTTGCGCCCCCTTACTCCTGTGCCGGCTGACCGGCCATGACCTCCTTCGAGGCACGCCGCGACCAGCTGCGCCGCGAACGCAAGCCCTCCAGAATCGACAATCCAAACGAGTTCGATCAGCTCGTCCATCACCTTCGGCAATCGGCCATCAATTGCGGCGCCGATCACGCGCAGAGCGTAGCTCAAAGCTTTTCCGCCGATTTCGGCTGGGATTCGACGGAACTCCTGCGCGCAACCGGCCTCCGGGACGACGATCCGTCCTGGCCTTGCCTCGGCCGCGCTGCGGAAGTCCACTTGGATCAAGCTGACAGGTCTGGCGACCATGTGGACCGAGGCCGATCTCTGAGCATCCGGTGAAAAGGAGAGGGGGGCAGGGGCTCCGAGCGTGACGAGCGCTCCAAGCCGGAGATCCCCCATGCACTATGATGTTGCCTTCAGACACCAACAGGCCCTGGATCCCAGCGCCCTCACGACCATCGCCACGACGCTTCACGCGATCCAGGCCGCGATCACCGATTGCCGTAATGCGGGCAAGCAGCTGGAAGATGATCCAGCCGTGGTCTTGCTCGTGCGCCACCTCACCGCGGTCACCCTGTCGCGACCAGGCGACATGCAGTTGCGCCACGCATGCATGGATCAAATCGCAGAAATCCGGCGCCATCCGACCCTGCTGACGCTCGCGCGGCGAGGTGTGAGCTATGACGATGCCGCAAAGCGGGCGTTCCACAGCGAAGGGCGAACCGCGATGCGCCGGCTGGCCGAGGCCCTGCAGCTCGCCGAGGCCGGTTTCGAGGTTCGCTCCCAAAAAGCCGGGCCAGCCTGCTCAGGCGACATCACCCTCCATGGCGAGGAGGTCTGGGTTCAGCTCAGCCTTGGAGCTCTCGGGCCTGATCGCGAACTGATGTACCGCCGGGTGCGCGGACGCGACGATCATATCGGCGACCGCAATCGCTTCGCATCCATCCGGGACCTGCTCTCTCCGGACCGCTTCGCCGGACGGCTCCGCCGCGAGCTTCAGCTCAGCGCCGCGCCGGCCTCGCCGACCCGCCTGTTCGCCTGATGGAGGGCGCCATGCAAATCGTCGCCACCCGCACACGCATCGGCATCGATCCGCCGACTTATGCCTACCGCGTCTACGTGCCCATGACGGAGCTCTCGCCAGAGCGCCAGCGGCTGATCTCCTATCGCTCGAATTTCGGCATTGGCCCACGCGACGCCTATTTCGCGAGGATCGAAGACGTCATCGCGCCGATGGCGCACCTCGAGGCGCCGGCCGGGACCGTGCGCTACGCCAAAGCCAAGGCGATCGAAGAGGTCGCGTCTCGGCTGTCGGCCATCATCCTGCGCCCGCTGTTTCCCGAAATGATCGCCGACGTGCTGCCATTCCGATTCATCGTCCCCGCCGCACCGCCCAATGCCGTGGTGCAAGCAACCGTCCATGATCTCACGGCACGCTATGAGACGACCCGAACGATGCTCGGCGCGCTCACCCCGCGGATGCTCGGCGTCCAGACTGACGGGACGGCCACATGACCGCCGTATTCGATCCTGCCGACCCGGAGACCTGGATTGCGCGCGGCCGTCTGCCTGCCCACGCCGCCCTGATGGCAGACGCGTGGCGGACGTTTCCGGACCTGCCGCGCGATGTGCCTGCCGAGGATCGCATGGCGCGTTCACGCGAGCGGGTCGAGACAATGCGGCCGGTGATGGACGCGATCCAGGCCGAGCAGGAGCTCTTGCGCCAGGCGCGCAACTTCGCCTTCACCGAACGGCGCGTTGCCAGGTCCGAGGGCGACGAACGCGAGGTGGCGATCCTGCGCGGCCGCGACCTGCATGGCTTTGACTGGAACAAGTCGGTCCAGTTCGCGAACGGCTGGTATGCGGCCCAGGCAGGCTGGGTCTGCCGACACCCCGACGCTCAGAGCGGCAGTACCACCGAGATTCGCCTCAAAGCCGCTTACATGACCGGCTTTCACGATGGCGGCGGTGATACCGAGGATCTGTTCGACGTCGCGCGGCGCGCGCTGATCGCAGCGGATCGACCGACGCCGGACCTGCAGCCTGCAACACCGGATTATGCGCGTCCGCTTCCCAGCGCCTGGCCACAACCCTCGGACGCCCCGAGGCCGACGAGCTGGAGCCGGCGCCTGTTGATCCTCGGCGCGCCCGAAGCGGGCATGCTGTCCCGAGCGGAGACCACTGATTGTCCCCCGCACGCGGCGCTTATGCCGCTGCTCCAAGAACGGCCCGGGGCCGAGCAGGCGACGCTCATTGTCGTGGCCGCGACTGGTTTCCTTTCAGTCGCCGAAGCGACCGCCGGCGCTCCAGCCTTGCGAACCGAGGACGACGTGCAACGTCTGGCAGCCGATCCCGTCCAGCCGGCAAAGCTCAGCGTATTGCTCGGCGGCCGCGACTTTGACGAGATTCTAGTCGCCGCCCACGACCGATATCTTGAGGTTATCGATGCGCATGCAAGGCATCTGCCTCTGTGCCGCGTCATGGAGCGAACCCGCAACTCGCTGATCCAGCAAAGGGCACATTTCAGGATCTGGCTGGAGCGCGGTGTGCGCTCGGGAGAAACCCTGGGCGCGGGCCATATCCGCTGGGGCAAGGTGGCCAAGGGTCTCACCGCTCGCCTCGGCGAATTTACGGCGCGCCATGCCGGCAAAGTACCGGGGCGTGGACATCGCATCCTCATTGAATTGTCAGATGGCGAACCAGCCGATGGCTACATCACGGTGACCGGCGACTGCCTGCAGCCGGAAATGCTGATCACCAATCAGAAGCATCTCCGCGCGTCCATGGCCGCAAGCCTCCGTACCTTTGGCGGTGCAACACGACTTTGCGCGGATCATAGCACCCGCGCTCCCCTCCCTCAAAGCACTATCCCCGGATACATCCATTCTGGACGTAACCCGGGTTTTGCGCCGATTCACGCCCAGAAAGCCGCAAAATGACCGACATCCGCTTGGAAGTCGCCGGTTTCGCCATCACCACGCGTATCGGTCCGGCGCCTTTGGGATGGCGGTTCTGGACCCTCGCCGGCTTCCCCTGCGCCGATCAGGACGGGGCCGAAGAATTCGCTCGCGACATCGTCGAGCAGCACGCACAGCAGCCCAAGCTGCTCTGACCGGGACCACCATCATGGAAACGACCCGCAGCCAGCGCTGGCGGGAGCGTCGGGCGCTGTGGGCGCACGACCTCACCGTCATCGATCCCAAGGCCTACACCATCGATGTCATCGACCACAACGTGGCCCGCGCCTTCATCGAGCAGCACCACTATCTGCAGAGCTATCCCGCCGCGCGGGTCGCGGTCGGGCTCTTCGGCCGCAACGCCGTGCTCGAAGGCGTTGCCGTCTTCGCCGTTCCGACGACGAACGCCGTTATCACCAGACACACCGGGTTCGATGACCCCGAAAGCGGTTGCGTCCTTGCGCGCCTCATCCTCACCGACGCGGTGCCGCAGAACGGCGAGAGCTTCTTCGTCGCCCGCGCCTTCCGGCACCTTCGCAGGGAGCGACCGAACATCGAGGCCGTGGTATCCTACAGCGACCCCGGCGCCGGCCATATTGGCCGCGTCTATTGCGCCCTCTCGGCCGCGCACCGCGCCGTGACCAGCCCCAGGACCGTGCTGCGCGCTGCGGGCAAGACGATCTCTGGACGAACCCTCTCGAAGATCCGTCTTGGTGAACAAGGACATGTGGGCGCGATCGGAGGGCTCGTTGCCCTCGGTCTCCCGAGGCCGAAGATGTTCGAGGATCCCTCCGCGTGGCTTTGGCGGCTCGAACGCGAGCGGCTGCTCGTCCGCCACCGGCAGGCCGGCCTCTACGCCTATTGCTTCGAACTTACCCGGGAAGCGCGCCGCCGAGGCCGCGCACTCCCGCGCCTGCCGTATCCCAAGGCGCTGCCGCTCGCCCACCCGACACTTCCGCTCTTTCCACCGCAGGAGATCTGACATGGCCGACATCACGACCTTGCCCGTCATGACCGCGGCCGATGCGACAAGCATCGGCTTTGCACGCTTCAACGACGTGCCGACGCTGCCGGTCGACATTCCCGACGGCAATTTCACGATCAGCGCGAAGACGTCGGACGGTCGGCGCATCACCTTCTTCTTCGGCGAGTATCAGGGAGGCGCGGCTCCGAGCTTCGTGGACATCCAGTATCACGACCAGGGCGCGACTATCCCGAACGCCAATGGCGGCCGCTCGCCGGTGTTCGATATGCTGACGATCGGGAAAGGCGGGCGGCAGGTCTTCGACAGCCGCACCCTTCCCGACGACGAAAAGCCGTCGATCGCCGTCGTGCTGCTCGGCGAACCGGCAACATCGCAATCCGATCGAAAGGACTGACCATGTCCGTCTACGTCGCTCGCTATACGCGGCTTCACGCCAAGCTATGGGCACCTTATTCGATCACCGCCTACCCGCACGGCTTCCATAATTGGCCCGAAGGGCTGGCCGACCCGGTCTGGATTCCGAATGCGCGCGTCATCACCGCCGCCGGCGCTGCGTCGCGGTCGCTGGCCGATTGTCCCACGCTCGATGCCGCGCTCGAAGCGTGCTGGGCCCATCTCGCAACCCTCGATCAGGATTCCCGACCATGCTGAACTCATTCCAACGCGCGTGCGCCGAGGCCTACGGCAATGGGGACTTTGCCCATGTGCAGGACGTCGAAGAAGCCCGCGAGGCCGGCGATACCCTCTTCACGTTCCTGATGATCGAGCTCGCGTCGAGCGAAGGATGTAGCGGTGCCGAAGAGGCCGTGCGCAGGCTCGACATGGCGCTCGCCGACATCCAGGGCGTCGCCGAGGCCGTCCAGCGCGGCGACGGGGCGGCGGCGCCATGAAAGAGGAGAGGGGAATTCGAAGACGCGGCGCAATGCCGCGCTTTGAAGAAAGGAACGTCTGATGCGGATCGTACGCGGCGACTTGCTCGCCCTCGCTCAAACGGGCGAATTCGATGTCATCATCCACGGCTGCAACTGCCAATGCGTCATGGGCAGGGGCATCGCGCTTTCCATCAAGCAGCAGTTTCCGACCGCCTACGCGGCGGATCTCCGGACGGAGAAGGGCAGCGCCGCCAAACTCGGCACCTATTCGTCGGCCAAGGTCGAAACCAACGGCAGGACGATCATCATCGTCAACGCCTACACGCAGTTCCACTGGAAAGGATCGGGCGTGAAGGCCGATTATGACGCGGTCCACCGCGTCATGCGAGCGATCGCGCACGACTTCGCCAACAGTCGCATCGGCTATCCGAAAATCGGCGCCGGGTTAGGCGGTGGCGACTGGTCCGTCATCAGCGCGATCATCGACACGGAACTCGAAGGCCTCGATCATACCTGTGTGGACTTCACCGGCTGACACGCCGGAGTGAGGGGAGGGGGCTTCGGGGGAGGCGGCGACTTGTCGCCTTTCAAGCCCGAGGCCCCCGATGTCAGTCCTTCCGACGGCCCTGCACAGGCAGGTAGACTATCTCACCGTTGGCGCACCGCCGCCGGTCGTTCTCGCTTATGGCATCGGCGTTGATTCCACCGCGCTCCTCATCGAGCTTGAAGCGCGCGGCGAAGTGCCGGATCTCGTTCTCACCGCCGACCCGGGTGCCGAGAAGCCGGCGACCTACGAATATCAAAAGCTCATCGCCGCCTGGATGGCGGCGCGGCACATCCCTTACGAAGTGGTGCGCTATGTCCCGCAGCGCTTCAAGCACTGGCCGCCCTATTATTCGATCCTCGCCAATGTACTGACCAATGCGACGCTCCCCAGCATCAGCCTGGGGCGGCACAGTTGCTCGCTCAAATGGAAAGTGGCCCCGCAGGACGCTTTCCTCAAACGATGGGCGCCCGCCGAGGCCGCATGGGCGCGCGGCCAGAAGGTCGTTCGCCTGATCGGCTACGATGCCTCGCCCGCCGACACGCGCCGCTACGCCCATGCGGTCGCGATCGATGACCCGCTCTTCGCGTGCCGCTATCCGTTGCGGGAATGGGGCTGGACGCGTGACCGCTGCGTCGCGCGCATCGAAGCCGCCGGGCTCCCGGTGCCGCCCAAGTCGAGCTGCTTCTTCTGCGGCGCGATCCGGCCTGACGAGGTGCGCGCGCTGCCGACATGGTGCCTGCGGCTGATTGTCCTGATCGAAGCGCGGGCCGAACCGCGGCTTCGCACCGTCGAGGGTCTCTGGCGCAAGTCGACCAAGACCAAGCCCGGCAGGATCACCGATTTTATCCGCGCCGAATGGCTTCTTCCCGAGGCCGAGATCGACGCGATCCGCCGCGACGCGCCGACCGACCTCGTCCGCTTCCAGGACGCCGCCAGCATCGTGCCGGTGAGCGAGCGTCCCACGATGGAGGAATGGCTCGATAGCTTCAACGCGAGCTTGATGGAGACAACATGACCGACCGAACATGCCGTATCGCGATGCTCAACGACCGGTGCCGCCAAGGTTTCGATCGCACCGCGCGCATCGTCATCACCGCCGCCTGCCTCGCAACGCTCGCAGGAGAGGGCGGCATGGCGCGCGAAATCCTGGCCCAAGCCGAGTTGATGGCCGCTATCCGCCGCTACGTGTTCAAGCCCGGGGATGGCTGCGAGCGCGCACGGGGCGACCTCGTCGCCGCCGGCCATGCCATCCGCTTCACGATCGACTATTACGATCTCTCGCTCGAATGGGGGTCCGAGGATCCCGCCGACCCGCTGGTCACCACACGGGTGATGACGATCATGCTCCCGAGCGACGATTGACCATCCCCCATCTTTCGAACAGCCAATCCGGAGACACGTCATGCGGCGGATCACACCGGCCGGTCCCGAACATGGGCAGGCGATAGCAATAGCGGTTGAGCGTCTGCGCGAAGCCCGTACTCTGCTTCGGCAGGCAGGCGCGCGCCAGGCCGCCTCGGCGGCGGGCAAGGCCATCAGCAGCGCCGAAGGCGCTGCGCGGCATGTGCAACACAGGATTCGGAGGACGACCAGATGAGCCGGCATGACCTTCAGCCCAAGGCCGATCAGCCGCATGTCGTCCGCGCGACCGTCGGCTGGGACCGGCCGCTCCAGACTTTCTTCGCACAGGTCTTCTTCCGCACCGAAGACGAGCCTGATGAAGGCGAGGCGCTGATCTGGTTCGGCACCGAGCCCGGAGAACTTCTGACGGCCGAGGCCGCGATCGCCGTCGTCGCCCCCTACGTCGAGGTGCCCATTGGTCTCGCCGCTGCGCTCGATGCAGAGATGCATGAAACGATCGGCATGAAAGACGGACAGCACCAGGCCGCGGCCAAGCGGTCGCTCTTCGGCTCGATCCACTGATCAGCCGCTGACGTCTCCGCCCAGCTGATCGCGCGGCCGACACGGCCGCCACCCACTCGTCTTCACCCCACCGCGTCGCCGGCGCTGCCGGCAGCGCCTAGCGTCGCGTGCCCACAGCACCGATGATCAAGGAGCCGTTATGGCAGACCGTGTTTCAGCATCGATCGTTATCGGTGGATCGCTCACTGCATTCGCATTTGAGGAGCTTTGCGATGTCGTCTCCAGCGAAGGCCTGGCCATAGAGTGGGACGGCGAACCCTTCGCGGCCCACCACTACGTCCCCGGAGACCCACTCAGCCTTTTCGCCCACGAGGTCGCGGGCGGCCAATTCGACGAGCTCGAGATCTGGTGCGTAGCAAACGCCCTCCCATTCGTCCGCTGGTGTGGCAGCTATTCCGGGCAGTGGGGTCCGGAACGGGTTGTATTCAGTGGAACCGGCGCTCCGCGGTCCTTTGCCGTCTCCGAAGACGATGTGGCGATGATCGACCGCGAGACCATCGAGCGCCTTGGCTCGCTTGAAGCGGCGCTCGCATACTTCGAAGCGGCCGATTTCGTCGTGCCGCCGCTGGTCGTCGAAGGCGCCGTCCTCGAACCCGATGGTGCGACCGACACCCTCTCTCATGCGGAAGGATCAGCGCATGTCGAATAGCTACACCAAGGCCGCGTTCGGCCTGGCGGTCGCTGCCGCCGAGGCCGACCTTCTGCGCCGCGTCGTTGCCGCGATCGAGATGATCGGCGACGCCGATATCGGCCTCGACGCGATCGAGGCGCATTATGCGACAATCGGCGCGGATTTCGCCGCGCTCTTCCCGCGCACCGAGCTGAGCCCGTTCGACGGTTTGCTCGAACTCTTCCCCGACCAGAATTACCCGATGCTCGACTTCGACATCGACATCGGTGAGCCCGATGCCGAAGGGCAGGTCGTCATCTTCCTCTCGGGCGAGCAGTTCGGCGTTGAGACCGCCGCCAATCTGCTCCAGCGCTGCGCCCGATCGGCGCTGCCGTTCGGGTTCGAATGGGCAGCTGACCATGATCGTCTGCGCGCCGACGAATTCGGGGGCGGCTATGTCGTCATCACCGAGGCCGACATCGAATATGGCAGCACCCGTCGGATGCTCGATCGCGCGCTCGATCGTGCGCGCGACGAAGGCGCCGACGGGTTCGTGCTAGCGCTCCAGCATGCCGAATATGGTCTCAGCTTCTGGAACGACACGACCGGATATGACCGGCTGGTGCTCGCTCGGGTATTCAGCGGAGCCGAGGCCGCGGATTTTGACGTGCCGCTCATGGACGATCAACCCGACTGGCTTGCCATGCCCGCGCCGCTTCGCCTCTGATCCGCACACAAGCGGTTGCTCGCGGAGTTCAGACCTATAGGTTCGGAGAGCGGAGAAAGACGATGACCTCGATTCCGACCGACTATGACGCGGCGCGTGCGGCGCTGACACGCCTTTTGCCCATCGCGATGAGCGACACCGGTCAGGCACGCCGCGTCGCCAACTTCCTTATGGCCTGGTGGAACGGTCCGGACCTTGGCCATTTCGAGATCGCCGACATGTTCGGCCTCGACATCGCGGTCGCCAACGACATCACGACCGTCATCGGCTTTCTCGGCCAGAACAATCGCGGTGCCGTCTATATCGATAGCCTCGGCTTTGCCGAGGAGATGCAGGACATCATCGCGCTGTGGCGCAAACCGGCGGCGCCGCCCACCGACTGACGCCCACGACGGCCCCAGGACGATCAAGAACAAACCCGACGGCGCCGTAGAGGCGCCAAGTCGGAGCGGCGCTGGCGCGCCTTACTCGGCCGAACGGCCGAGGAGCTGAGTGGGTGAGAGAAGGTGTTCGGACAAGGGGTTCGAGCGCACAACTCAGGAGACTACCCATGAACATCGGCACCATCACCCAGAACGCCAGCGGCACCTACACCGGCAAGATCTCGACGCTGACCGTGGCGATCGTGATCGCACTGCGCACCGTGCAGTCGAACAACCCGCGCGCGCCCAAGTTCGAGATCCTCGCCCTGTCGGCCGCCCGCCAGTGGGTGCAGGTCGGCGCGCTGTTCGAGCTGGCGTCCAACTCGACCGGCGAGACCTTCCTCAACGGCAAGATCGAAGATCCGAGCCTCGATAAGCCGCTCTACATCTCGGCGTTCCGCCAGGAGGACGGTTCCTACAACATCGTCTGGTCGCGGCCGAACCGTCGCCGCGATGCGCCCGCCGACACGGTCGCTTCCGACGATGGCCTGCCGCCGCTGCCGGGTGCGGACACGCCTGCCGCTCCCGCCGGTGCCGGCACCGATGGGCTCGGCGAATCCTCGGCGGAAGGTGCGTTCGGCGGCGAACCCGGTCAGGCCGGCGGCGAGCCTGCACAGGCCGGCCGTCGGCGCCGCACCCCCGAGATGGCCGACTGACGCCTTCGATCCCCCGGCCGCGCGTTCCACCGGCGCGCGGCTAACTCGCAGGGCTCGCTTCGCCACCATAGCAAGCGGGCCCTGTTTTTGTTCGCCCGCGCGCTCATGCTCCATCCGCTTCAGGGAAGCGTTCTGGCATTGGTCTTGCAATTCCTCCGGAAACTCCGTATTTTCCGGATAGGAGAAACGTCATGCCCCAGTCCGTCAGTTCCGTCGAAGCCTCGAAGGCCTTTGGCCGTATCAGCCGTCAGGCACTGGTCGCGCCTCTTACCATCACCCATCACGGCCATGATAGTCTGGTGCTCATGTCGGCCACGGAATATCAGCGGCTCAAGAGCCGTGATCGCGAAGTGCTCGCACTGGATGATTTCACCGATGAGGATCGGGCCGCAATCGCCGCGTCGCGCGCACCGGCCGAGGCCGCCAAATTCGACGACGAACTCCGGGATAATTGATGCCGCTTCCGATACCGGTTCCCGGCCTCGTCGTCCGATATTCTTTCCTATGGAGCCATGAAGCCCGCGCCGGCAGCGAAGATGGCAGCAAGGATCGGCCTTGCGCCGTCCTTTTGACGGTAGCGACCAGGAACGGGCAACCGCTGGTTACCGTCTTGCCCGTCACGCACACGCCGCCCACCGATGAGCGTCTTGCCGTGGATATCCCCGCCGGCACGAAAAAGCGCCTCGGCCTCGATGATGCGCGATCCTGGATCGTGCTCACCGAAGCAAACCGGTTTCAATGGCCCGGTCCCGACCTTCGCCCTGTTCCCGCCGAGAAGAATGCCGACGTCGCCTACGGTCTCCTTCCGGCCGCGCTCTACGATCTTGTGCGGACCAAATGGCTCGCGGCTTTTGACGCACGCAAGATCGTCCAGACCAATCGGACGTCCTAACCTCCCGAACTGCGACCGCGAGTGAAGAGCGCACCGGCTCTGTCGTGGTCATCGAGCGCCGATCGATCCTGATCCGACGGTGCCGGACCTTGTCCGGTCCGGCGGCCTTCCTTCGCCTGTTCCTGACACCTGCGGCGAGATGAGGCCGATCCGCAACCCCTTCCAGTCGCCCGTGTTGCCGCTTCGCGGCTGCCCGCGCCAGCTCCCTTCACGGGTTCCCCTTCGCATGCGCTCCGGTGCGGCTCGCCCCCAACACGCCGCTCGTCGGTGTCACCGGCGGGAAGGCCGCTGGACCCAACAAGGAGCATCACCATGAACAATGTCAATATCGCGGGCCGGGTCGCCAAGGATCCCGACACGCGCGGTTCCGTCACCACCCTCATTGTCGCGACGGACCGTGTAAAGCTTCGGGACGGCAAGACCTATGTGGACGAAGCCACTGGCTATACCGCTAAGGAGACCGAATTCCACAAGGTCACCTGCTTCAACGGTCTCGGCAAAGCGGC